>JAVVFI010000119.1:0-12911 GCA_032250555.1 Sedimentisphaerales bacterium | reverse complement strand
GGGCTCAGCTTTACCGTAAAAAAGATAACTGTCGAACCAAGACACATCAGCGGCCAAACACTCTGTGAAGGATTGAGAAAGCTGGCTATCGAAAAGTGGGGGAGATTGGCAATGCTGGTGCTGATCAGTTGGGGTATTAAAACAACCCGGGATTTCGGTGAAATCGTTTATCTGATGATAAGACACAAGTGGATGAGTGCCGCTGAAACCGATACGATAGATGATTTCAATGATGTGTATGAATTTCAAACTGTTTTCAAAGACCAGTTCGTATTTTAAATTAAATTTCCGGCCGATACCGTCTCTATATTTTTGCTGAATTGTTTTATATCCTTCAGCCACAAATCAACAAGATGCAGTTCATCCTGAGAGACGATTTTTGCTTCGACTAATCGTTCATAACAGATTCGCATGTTAGGCCCAATTTGATTTGGGTCATCCGACAGACTGATATCGCTGAGCAGTTCCATTATCCTTGCATTATTTAGATAGCCGGAAATTTCGTCGGCAAAATCTCTGATAAGGTTGTGCTGGTTTCTATCCTGAAACATTGTGGTCCGGCCGAAAGCTATCTTTTTGCCCGCTTTATACAAACATATCTGTGCGATAAACGAACGCCAGATGTCTGTCATCCGAAAACTTACCGTGCATGGCAAATAAAGCAGGGTAAAAGCACCAGGCCACCAGATTGTATTCTGGGAATTGAACGGACAGAATGTCCCTTGCGAAAGAACGATTGTGTTCGGGCTGAAATTCGTTTGGGCTTTTGTCGTCAGACGATAAATCGCATCGACATCAGGGTCGCCGTCAACCAGATACTGCTGGATGGGGCAGTCGAAGACGGATTCGCCGGTTAGCGGGCTGGTTGTTTCCAGGCTCTGATTTATATATTCCAGCGGGAAACCTCGCGGCCAGATTCGCTCGTCCGTAAAATGCGTGTATATATTCTCCCATCCGGCTTTCTTAACCAATCGGCCTTTGACGCTTTGGTCGAGAGAAGTGAGAAAATTTTCTTTAGGAATGTTATCGTCATCGGTTTCGGCAATAATCCTGGCGCCATCCCGGATAGCTTTAAGATAGCCGATATTCTTACGGGCGTAGTGGTCCAGTGGGCATTCCTGCGCAAAGCTGCTGTCAAAAGCTTTCTGCTTCTCAATTGAAAGCAGCCCGATGTTCTGGCAGCTCCAGTCGAGAGGTGTTTTTCTGTCTGCAACAGCAAGAATATTCCAGTCTTTTTTGGTCTCTGCTATCGTTTTAACGCCTTCGGCAGGGTAATTTATAGTTGTAAGGATGATGTATTTTTCTATTGCCATTATTTAATTTCTGATTTATGTCTTTAGACATATTCAATCCATCGATGCCACATTTTTCGATATGCTGCTTCGACCTTCCGGGCAAATTTCTTCGCATCACACAATGGGCTGTCCTTCATTAACGGTCGTATTGAAGAACGAAGCTGAGCGAGAGATTTGCGATTCGCCGCAAGTGCTATAGCTTTGGCAACGTATTCGTCCGGGGTAGAAGCTGCGAGAAAATCGAGGCCGACTGTATTGAGTATGCTCAGACCGATACGAGAGGCATGACACTTGCCGACCTGCGAAATTACCGGCACACCCATCCAAAGGGCCTCGCAAGTGGTTGTAAAACCATTACATGGGAAAGTATCCAAAGCTATGTCCGCTTGCCCGTACAGCCCCAAATGCTCATCCATGGGTTTCCACCCACAGATGGCCACTCTGCTTGAACTGATTCCCCATCGCTCAAACTGGCTGAAGTAATGTCTGTTCATCCGGTTATCGGTAGTGGCTCCGAACTTTAATAAAATGTGAGAGCCGGGATTGGCTCTTAGAATCCTGGCCCACAGCTTAATGATATGCGGATGTATCTCACTGGGACTGTTAAACGAACCGAAGGTGATGAAATCGTTTCGAGAAGCCGGTAGCGCCGTCACCGTGGGAGCAGAATCAGAGGGTTTATAACATAGAAATCCATCCGGCAAAAATACTAATTCTTCGCTATTGAATTTTTGGGATTCCGGAGGATTGGCTTTGTCATCTGTAAAACGGTAGTCGATTGCTTCCACGCCTGTCGTATCCGGTGAACCCAGATAGGTGACCTGGATTGGGGCTGGCTTATGCGCCATCACAAGAAGGCTGTTGTCTGTCGTGTGGCCGGCCAGTTCCACAAGAATATCGATTTTATCCCGCTGAATCATCTCAACAACTGTTTTATCGTCAAGGCCGCGAATATTGCGGTAGTGGTCGAATTTTTGCTTTAGCCGTTCGGTGACAGGACCCGGCATTCTAACGTTACCGTATCCGAAAACTTCAACCGCTTCAGGATCATGTCCATCAAGAAGCGGCTCAAAGAAATACGCAACCGGATGCGAGCAAAAATCCGGTGAGATGTAGCCTATCCTAAGCCGGCGGTCAGGGTCCGGGTCATTGCTGTGAGATACCTGGGCTAAAGAAGCCGGAGCATGAATTCGCCCCCATCTTTCGTGCTCGGCAAAAAGCATCTGAGGATCCAGGTTCGGCAGGAAATGCAGGTTAAACAAGAAATTAGAGTGCATCGCCGCATTGGCCGGTTCGATTTCCACGGCTTGTTGAAACAGATTGATACCCTCCTCGGCCTTACCAGTTCCTATTAGCATTCTGGCCAGATTGGCTAAGAGTTCTGCGTTATTCGGGTCCGCTTCGACGGCTTTTGTTTGATATTGTATCGCCTCCGACAGATATCCTATGCACCGGCAGATATACGCAAGCTCGTTGTACACTAAAGGATGCGGTTCCTGCTTCAATATCTTTTCAAACAATAATTTGGCTTTGTGTAATTGCCTGGTTTGCTTGAACAGCATCCCCATCGCCAATATAATATCTGTTCTAAGCGGATCCTGGGCGATTATTTCAAGGACGGCCTGTTCGACCTTATCTTTGAGAAGCCTGGTCGCCTCTTCTATTCTTCCGCTTGCTGCGGCCTTGTTGGCTTCGATGAGCGATTGCGGCAGAGCGCCTGTAGGACTCGGCAGATGCAGATTGCCGTCTTTCAAGATTAATGTATTTAATCTATTTTGCTCTGTTTCTGTCTGCATATTATATGCTATCGGCAAAATATATAGTTTCAGGTAAGATTTTTAGCAGACAAACTCTGCTCGCCGCCAACTGTCGTTTTGGTATTGTGAAATAGTGCTGTTGTACGCTGCTGAATTCTATTCTAACACAAGCATAAACGCCTGGTCGCACCTGCTTGACAGATGCTCCGGCTCATACTCTACAAATCCGTAGCTTCGGTATAAACTAATCGCTTCTATTAATACCGAAGCGGTTTCCAGAATCATTTTCTTAAATCCGATTTGGTTTGCTTTTGTCAGGGCATCTTCCAGCAGCAATTTGCCCAAACCTTTGCCTCTGTATGATCTGTGTAAATACATCTTGCGAAGCTCGCACGTTTGCTCGTCAATTAGATACAATCCGTAAGCCCCGATTATTGAGCCGTCCTCCTCTTCAAGCACATAAAACGCCCCGCCTCGCTCAAAATAGGATTGCTCGATATCTTTAAGGTCAATGTCCGTGGCCCCCGGGTCCGGCTTTAGACCATACTCCTTAAGAACGCCATAGACTAATTCCGTTACTTTCCCGCAGTCCGTATTATTTGCCAACCTCAATCGCGGCCAATCGTCCTCTTGCATACTTTTTCTCTTTGATGTCCTATTTTCACCTATAAATCACCAGCTAATTACACCCGAGTCCAAAGCAAAAATCAAGTCGACAATTTAAAAAACAAAATCCCCCGATAATGAATCGAGGGATTTTGGTCTTACTCCTTACTTTTGCAAGTCAACTAAATCCTGTTATGATTTTGCTTTGTTTTTTTGAACAGGCCTTATTGTTTATTCACGTTAATTATCTCCTTTTTGGTTGCCGGTAGCAGCTTCCTCGGCGTCCACCAAGCCAGCCCCTTGCTGCTCAGAAGGGAGACCTATGTTATCAGCAGTATCATATATGTTACTGCTGAGAGCTAGTGCACCGACTACATGCGGACAAGCCATGCTGGTTCCGCTAAGAGTATCGTAACCACCGCCCTTATATGTGGAATATATGCTTACTCCAGGAGCAGCAATGTCTATTTCGGGTCCGTAATTGCTGAAATAGGCTAATCCATCAGAACTGTTCGTGGCTGATACAGCGATTACAGAATCATCATAAGCCGCTGGATAGTCCACGGTACCACCATCGTTACCTGCTGCTGCAACTAAAATTACTCCGGTTGCCGCATTGCATGCATCCTCTAAAGCTTGAATATGTACATCAGCGCTCAGACTCATATTTACGATGTCCATGTTGTTGTCAACCGCCCATTCTATTGCGGCTATGATGTCACTAACATAGCCCGAGCCGGAACTATCGAGCGCTTTTACGGCATATAAGCCGGCATCAGGTGCTACTCCAACTACGCCTATATTGTTGTCCAAAGCTGCTACAATGCCTGCACAATGGGTACCGTGCCCGTTATCATCATCATAGGCACCGGAGTCTATTGTACGTGCCCAGGGCGGCCCCTTTCCGGAGGGCACAAAATTTATACCGCCAGCGACAGCGAGGTCCGGGTGGTCGATGTCAATGCCGGTATCAATGATGGCAATATTTACACCAGCACCAGTGTGGCCCGCGCTATGAGCATATTCGGCATCAATGCGGTCCACGCCCCACGGTATGACCTGGCTGGGCTCAGGGGCCGGTTCTTCCGGTGGTTTCTTTTTGTCCTGGCCCGGAGGACTACCTGGTTTTGGCAGGGCAGTTACTACTGCGTCCGGTTCAATGCTTACCACGTTGGGATTCCGCTCTAAACCAGGCAATGCCGCCTCGGGTATTCGAATAGCTATAGCCGGGATGATGTCAAACACATGATCCACTATCCCACCGGCACGAGTAACAGCTTCCTCCGCAGGACCCTGAATGGTGACGATATACCGCCCCATATTATCCTGGGCGCTGCTCTGTCCCACAAAAACTGCAAGCATCGTAAAGAATACGGCTAAAACTTTTATTTGTGTTTTCATTTTTAATCCCCTTAAATTTATTTAAATTTTAATACGAGATATAATGATTTCAACATAACTATAATATCGGAATTCTGGTCTAAATCATATTATCAAATAGTAAATAATATCCCCTATTTTAATTCACATGAATTATCGTGCCGTAATCCAAAGAAATAATTTAAACAAGCCGCCGTGTTTTTTTCACACTATATCCTCCCCAACGAACAGTTAAAGTTTCCCCCATTTATTCTGAAGATATATTATACCAGATTAAGCCCAAAAGGTCAACAGATTTATCCCGAATATTTCAGAATATTTTCGAGTGCATATTTGGCTAACTATATTAACCTCAAGGCATTACGGCAAAGGTAAGGCCGGAAAATAAAAGCGGCAGAGATTGAGACGCCAAATTTATTCCACAACAAGAACAGAGTTTTTTTTCAGCGAGTTGATAACTTTAGAACAAATTGCTCCATGGCGATGTGCGGCTTGGTTTGGCCGGACTTGATGGCGTAATCGGTCTCGGCCAATTGCTGAAGGTGGCCGCCGATTTGTTTTAAGCTTATTCGCCGAAGCTGTGCGAAGAATTTATCCTGCTGACTCCATATATTGCATTTTTTTGCAACCTCGCCGGTTCGGGCACCCTTTTCGAGCATAGCCTTAGCGTTGAACATTTTGCGGAAATGGTAAGCGAATGCCCCGACAACTGTAAAACCGGCTGACTTGTCCTGTGCGAACATACCCCTTAGTCGTTCGAGAGCTGTGCCGATATTTCCCGCGATAACGGCGTCAATAACCGTGAAAGCGTTGAATAAACGATTGTGGCCGATGAGCGATTCGATATGTTTGGATGTGATGGCTTTTTCAGTATCTGCGAACAAAGCCAGTTTATCGATTTCGCTGTACAATCGCGGCAACTCGTCTCCGGTAAGCTCGATTAAAAGTGAGGCTGCGTCTCTGCTTATTTTTTTATCGTGTGCCTCAGAAGCATATTTTATCAGCCGGGGCGGAAGTTCGCTGCGTTTTGGCTGCGTGACTTTAATCAGTTTGCCGGCTTTGGCCAGCTTTTTAGCTAAAATGGTTCGGGCATCCCATGTCCGTACCGTAAATATAAGCCGTCCGGTTGAGCATGGATTATCGAAATACTTCTCGAGTGGGGGACGGTTTGCGGATATGAATTTGTCCGCGTCTTTAACAAGAACAACTCGCTTGTCCGTCAGGAACGGGCTCGTCCTCAACTCATCAAGGACCTCTGAGGCCTGGACTGAAGAGGCCTCGGCGTCGAAAAGCCCCGTTGTCCTTTGTGACGGCTCAAGGAGCTTATCCAGAAGCTCCCGGCAGCGAGCATTGACAAGTGATTCTTCTTTGCCGGCAATTACATAAATCAACTCGTCCATGGAAACTCAAATATCAAAATGCGTTGAATTATTACTCTGTTTCGGGGCTGTCTTCGCTGTCCTTATTTTCAGTTTCAGGCTTAGGTTCAGCTTTCGGCGTTGCCTTCGGTCCCTTATCATCGCCGGAGTCGTCTTTCCCGTCATCCTCATCTTCGGCAATTATCTTTTCGGCCGCAACAAGCTTGTCACCTGGTTTGAGCTTGATTAAACGCACGCCCTGCGTATTTCTGCCAATAGAACGTATTTCATCGAGTCCGGTGCGGATAATCATTCCTGTAGCTGTTATCATCATTAGGTCGTCTTCGTTCTGGACGGCCTTGAGCGCAACCACCTTGCCATTTCTCTCGGAGGCCTTTATATTTTTCAGGCCGACTCCTCCCCGGCGTTGCGACCGGTAATTCTCAAGCCCCGTTCGCTTGCCGTATCCGTTTTCACAAAGCGTGAACAATGAGGCTTTTTCTTCGACAATCACCATGCCGACCACTTCATCTTTGTCTCTCAGCTTAATTCCTCTGACCCCTCGCGATACCCGCCCCATTGAGCGGACCTGATTTTCGTCGAATCGTATCGTCATGCCGTCACTCGTTCCCAGTATAATATGGTCGTCTCCCGTGGTTAGTGCAACATCGATTAAGTCGTCAGTTGAGTCGAGATTTATGGCAATCACGCCGGTCTGCCTCGGATTTCCGTAAGCGGATAGTTTCGTCTTTTTTACAATGCCGTTGCTTGTTGCCATGACGAGCTGCCGTGGCTTTGCGCCTTCCTGCTCGTCATCGTCAAAACTGCTGACGTTAATTATCGAGGCAACCTTTTGGGTTCCCAAATTCAGCAGGTTGACTATATTTCTGCCCTTACTCTGCCTGGAGAGGCTCGGGACATCATAGACTTTAAGCCAATAGCACTTACCACGATTTGTGAAGATAAGCAGATAATCATGCGTCGAGGCTGTGAAAAGGTGCTCTATAAAATCGCCCTCTTTTGTCACCGAGCCGATGATTCCTCTGCCGCCTCTGCCCTGCTTGCGGTATGTATCAATCGGCAGCCGCTTAACGTATCCGCTGTGGCTGACTGTAACGATAACTTCTTCTTCGGCAATAAGGTCTTCCATATCAAGATGCTCGACCTTGGCCGCGATTTTTGTTCGCCGGGCATCACCGTATTTTTCCTTTATTTCGTAGATGTCTTCCCGGATGATATCCAGCAAAATCTCCTCGCTTGCCAATACAGCTTCGTAACCCTCTATTTTTTCGGTCAGTTCAGCGTACTCTTTTGCAAGCTTTTCCATTTCCAGGCCGGTAAGTCTTTGAAGCTGCATTGTCAAAATCGCATCGGTTTGCGGGCCGGTGAGAAAATGCTTGCCTTTACTTTTTTCAGAAATGAACGCCTCAGGAAGGATTTTCTGCAGCGTAGCAACTTCAGCCAACTGCAAAGGCTTTTGCATAAGATTTAATTTTGCGGCAGGAGTATCGGCTGACTTTTTGATTATTTCGATAATCTCATCGATATCACTAACGGCTAAGATAAGACCTTCGAGAATATGTGCCCTGTTCCTGCATCTTTTCAGCAGAAATCTGGTTCGTCTGCGGATAACGATTTTGCGATGATTAATGAAACAATCAAGCATTTCTCTGATATTGAGAGTTTCAGGCCTGTTATCGACAAGTGCAATATTGGCTATGGCAAAAGTGCTCTGCAGAGAAGTGTAGCGATAAAGCTTATTCAGTGCTATTTCGACGTCGGCATCTCTTTTCAGGTCCACAACAATCCGCAACCCGTGACGGTCTGATTCGTCCCTGATGTCGGCTACTTCCGGAATTGTATTATTGTGGACACAATCGGCTATCTTCGAAACAATCGTAGTCTTGACGACCATATAGGGTATTTCGGTGACTACTATCCTCTCTCGACCTTTTTTTGTTGTTTCGATGTCAATCTTTCCCCGGACCGTCAAATGGCCGCGACCGGTCGTGTATGCATCGATGATGCCTTTTCTGCCGCATATAATTCCACCAGTTGGGAAATCCGGACCGGGAAGACACTTGATAATATCTTTGAATCCGCAATTAGGGTCATCGATCACCAAAAGCAGGGCGTCACAGACCTCAGTTATATTGTGAGGCGGGATATTGGTGGCCATTCCTACCGCGATTCCCGTAGAGCCGTTTACTAAAAGGTTCGGGAATTTTGAAGGCAAAACGGTTGGCTCCTCGCGTGTCTCGTCATAGTTCGGTATGTAATCAACGCTGTCCAGCTTAAGATCTTCGAGCATATCCGTAGCCGGCGCCGCCATTCTTGCCTCGGTATATCGCATAGCAGCCGGCGGATCAGAATCGATACTTCCGAAGTTGCCTTGCGGGTCAATGAGTGGATACCGCATATTCCACTCCTGGCCTAAACGGACCAATGTTCCGTATGTTGCCTGGTCGCCGTGCGGGTGATAGTTTCCGCCGGTATCACCGACGATTTTGGCACACTTACGATGTTTGCTTCGCGGCCCGAGGTTCAAATCGTTCATCGCAACCAGTATTCGCCTTTGTGAAGGCTTCAGGCCATCACGAACGTCCGGCAATGCACGCGAAACGATAACACTCATCGCGTAGTTAAGGTATGAGTTTTTCAACTCATCGAGGATATGCTTATCCTCGAATTGCTCCTGGGGTTTTTGGACTTCTGTCATAAGTTCTCAGTTATTTATAATATTAAATCTTGTTCGCAGATAAATTACCTGCGACCGGACAAAAAGTCAAGAAATACTAATGATTATAATTGTCCAGTGAGCGTGATATTTTTTGAAGTTTGGCACAAAACACCGGTTATGAAATTACTTTTTACCTTATCATTTCTGAACTTGAAAAGATAATATCAGGTCAGAAATTTCAGGATGATATTTTTATAGTGTTCTACCGCTTTTTCCATGTCGGCGATTTCGATATATTCATCCGGCTTATGACAAAGTTCCGGTTTTCCGGGGCCGAAAATTACTACAGGAGCATTCAATGAAGCAAAATAAGGGCCGTCCGTAGTAAAACCGACAGCTACGGTTTCATTGGTTCCAACGGCAGAACAAAAATTCTTAACAAAATCACAGCCGCAATCGGTTTCTAAAGGTCGCACCTGGCGTACTACGCCGACCTCTGCTTCAAATTGGGGATTCCCGGATTTCAACTTGGTGAAGATTGTTTCCAAGTCGGAGATAATATCCTGATCATTTTGCTCCGGTAAAGTCCGAATGTCCACTTCGACTTTGCATTTGTCAGGTACAACGTTAAGTGTTTTACCTCCGGCAATAGTATTGACACTCATAGAACAATTACCCAGGAGCTTATGGGGCTCAGCGGGGATTTTGTAATTGTCCAGCTCATCCAGAACCAGTCTCATTGAATTTATCGCATTTACACCCAATTGCGGCGTAGAGCCGTGAGCGGCTTTGCCTTTGGTTATAATTTGCAGCCACAACATTCCGCGATGCGCCGTAACTATCGAAAAATCCGTTGGCTCGGGAATAACTACACCGGCAAGGTCAGGCAGCCGGTCATGGTCAGTAATAAATTTTTTCGCCCCGCAGCTATCAGTTTCTTCTCCGGCGACGGCAGCAAATATAATATCACCTCGTAGCTTGGTGCCGGAATCGACAACCTGCCTGACAGCGGTCGCAGCAGCGGCTATGCCTCCTTTCATGTCCACCGAGCCTCTGCCGTAAATCTTGCCGCCGCTTTCAATCGCCTCGAAGGCGGGCCTCTCCCACTTCACTTCACCGGGCCCGACAACATCAAGATGACAGGCAAATAACAGGCCGCCCTTACTTCCTACGGAATTTACCTGTGCGGTAATATTCGCCCTGGTTTGGTCCCATGTTTCTATTCGGCAATCTATCCCTGACTTTCTGAATTCATCCGAAAGTACTTCCGCAGAGAATAATTCGCCCTTTTCCAGTGTACTTTCAGCATTAATAAGTTGTTTCAATAGTTCTTTCATAGCAGCGTAATTATACAAACTTACACAAGAAAAGAAAAAACAGAAATATTTTTGTTGCAGATAAATTAATAGTGAAGATAATAAAGTGCTTAATATTTTAAGCATCGTCGAAAAAGGAGCGTAAATGGGACCTGTATTAAATGGGTTGATAAAACTTCAAAGTGTTGAAAATCGTCTGCGGATTGAAAAGGCAAAGCTTACAAGGTGCAGAAGAAATGTAATAATTCATGAAAATCAAATCAGGAGCCTTCAAAACGCTCTTGAAGCCAAAAAAGAAGAAGTTCAGTTGAGTAAGGTCCAGTTCGACCGTCTTGAATTAGAACTCAAAACCAGAGATGAATCAATAGCCAAGTTAAGAGCCTCCCTCAACACCGCAAAAACAAATAAAGAATATTCCGCCGTCCTCACTCAACTAAATACAACCAAAGCCGACAATTCCAAGATAGAAACCCAATCTTTGGAATTACTCAAGGGTATCGAAGCCGACGAAAGCGAATGTAATGAAATACAAGGCCAGATAGACGAACAGAAGAAGCATCTTGAGGAGCGTCGCACCGAAGCCGAGGTGCTGGCCGGCAAATGCCAGGTCGAGATAGATAAAATTCAGGCTGAATGGGATGAGGTTGCAAAGGACATACCCGACAAACCGCTGGAGATATTCAAACGCGTTACAGAAACATACGATGGCCAGGCCGTGGCGCTGATTGAACAGCAGGGCGGCAAAAAGGGGGCTTATAGCTGTGACGGCTGCTTTATGGGCCTCACTGCTGAGTGTGTTAATCTGCTGATGACCAAGGACGATATAATTCGCTGTCCTAATTGTACGAGGATACTTGTCCTCGGTGATTCACTGGGAAGTTGAAAACCTAAAACCACAAATGCACAACTTATCTGCGCACCCCTCGGGCTTTCAGCCACAGATCAACAGGTGCCGGAAATAAGTTTTGAATTCTTGATTATGTTTTAATTGTTTTTTCGGTTTTTTTTAGGAGCAGATATATTGTCTGAAAGAATAGTTGCTTATATAGATGGCGGAAGCAGAGGCAATCCGGGCCCGGCCGCTGCCGGTTTCACACTGACGGACTCTTGCGGTACTCAACTTGTAGGCAAGGGCTTTTTCTTGGGGAAGGCTACAAATAACATAGCCGAATATACCGGTTTCTTGAAGGCTCTCGAAGCTGCAAAACAAGCCGGAGCCGAACAGCTTATGGTTTTCAGTGACAGCCAACTGCTTGTCAGGCAGATTAACGGCCAATACAAAGTAAAGAGCGAAACAATCCGGCCCCTTTTCCAGAAGGCCATTAATTTGCTCAGCGGATTCTCAAGCTGGCAGGTCCAGCACATTCCCAGAGAACAAAATCAACGAGCCGATAAACTTGTAAACCAGGCATTGGATCTCAAACGTGACGTTGAGTTAAAAAAGCAATCTATCATGCGAAACCAAAAGCCTGTTCGACTTGGCGTGCTAATCAGCGGGGGTGGTACAACATTAATAAACATTCTCGAATATATCAAACAGGGCAAATTGAATGCCGAGATCGGCGTAGTTATAAGTTCTCGCTCAAAAGTGGCCGGCGTCGAAAGAGCGAAAAAAGCCGGACTTAATGTAAAAATAATCCGCAGAAAAGACCATCCTGACATAGATGAATTCAGCAAGCGTATCGAAACCGAACTCGTAGCGGCAAATGTTGATCTTGTCATCCAGGGCGGGTGGCTTTGCCTGTGGAAAATACCCGACCGATATGAAAATCGTGTAATGAATATACATCCGGCTTTGCTTCCGAGCTTCGGTGGACAGGGTATGTGGGGACATCACGTCCATGAGGCCGTATTAAAAGCAGGCTGCAAAATAAGCGGCTGTACTGTTCATTTTTGCACCAACGAATATGATAAAGGCCCAATAATCGTCCAGAGAAGTTGTCAGGTCGAAGATAGTGATACTCCTGATACTCTTGCGGGCAGAGTTTTTGAGCAGGAATGTATAGCATACCCGCAGGCGATAAAAATGTTCGCTACAGGTAAAATGCAGGTTCAAAACGGCGTGGTTAAAATAAAACCTTGACAGATCACTAATGATTTCAAAGAAATTAGTGTGCTGTATTGCTATACGACGGTATCAGGGTAAAGCAGCACGAAGCAAAATCATCAATTATCGTATTGCTACTTTGATTCAGCAACAGCAGGTTCGCTTTCCTTTGGCTCTTTTATCTCAACGCCTTCGAATTTCAGATGCTCTTCATCCAGTACGTCAATCTTGATAAGGTTTTTACCCTTGAATTTGCCGCCTAACACAGATTCCGAAATCGGGTCCTCTATATAATGTTCGATAGCTCTTCGCAGCGGTCTGGCGCCGAATTCAGGATTGTAACCTTTATCGATAAGAAATTCTTTGGCCTGGTCGGTCAGCTCCAGTTTTAAGCCGTGGTCAACAAGTCGCTTAAACACCTTTGCAAGTTCATAATCAACAATAATTTGCAGATTTTCCCTTGTTAATGCCT
>JAVVFI010000118.1:0-12932 GCA_032250555.1 Sedimentisphaerales bacterium | reverse complement strand
TCATGGCGGCAGCTTTGACATGTGAGGGCAGGTCCCCGCCCTTGAGTTCTTCGTACAAAGCCAATGCATCGGGTTTCTTACCGTCAGCCAGCAACTGCTCGGCACAGGCCAGGCAGGCATCAGCTGCTGCTATCTTCATATTGGAAGGCGCTTTCTTCGTAAATCTGCTCAGTCTCTTGGCCGCAGCAGACGTGCCGATAAGACCCAGCGATTGGGCCGCCGCCCTGGCAACCTGGATGTCGGAGTCCCCGAGAAGCTTCGAGATGACCGCAATACTCCTCTTGTCGCGACGTACACCAAGCGCACTGATAATGCCCGGCTTGAGCTTGCTGCTGACTTTTGGCAGCGCGTCCCGCAATGCCTTATTCGCCCTGACACTCGGAATGCGTTCCAGGGCGTAGCGTGCTATGTGCGAGGTCTCCTCGTCGGCTAAAAGAGGTTCGAGGGCCTTAACAGACTGGGCCGTGCCCACAACCCGCAGCTTGCGGCACACATAGTCCTGTGCTGATCGTGAGATACCGCCGGCAAGTACCTCCACCAGGCCCTTTTCTAGCGCCTTGCGTGCGGCATCATCGCCATGCGCAGCAATAATCGCGCGGTCAATCGGGTTCAAGGCCTCGCGGTCTGCGCCCCAGTCATAAGTCTTAAGTATTGTTAATGCCTGTTCTACTGCGGCGGAATCCGTCTCGGCAACGGCATTGGCAGCGGTCATGGTAGCCGCTCCAACCGCCAGGCTCATTTTTACAGTTTCTTTACTTGTCATAATCAAGTCTCCTTGTCGCTATTATCGCTTTTCTTAAAGTACCCAGGGCTCTCTTCTTGCTACATCGACAAGGCGATTGGCTTCGTCGTCGTCAATGAACTGCTGCTTCACCGTGTCCCATTTCAGTGACCGTTCCAGTTCATATGCAGCAAGGAACAGGTGACACACTGTTGCGGTGTGGACCGCGAATTCGATGTCACGGAACGGCCTCCTGCGCGTCTTAACGCAGTCGATGAAGTCGCCGTAGATACCGCCCGTTCCCGCGTAACCGGGGACCGGCTTTGAGGGGCCTTTCTCATTTGTTCCTTCTACCTCCAGGTTGCCTCGACCCGGGTAATTGTGATGAAGAAGCTTGCCGTTCGGGTAACGGCAGGTCGCATACTTCTTGCCGTTTTCGTTATGGAAGATGACTTCCTCGGGCTCCAGCTCCCTGACATCAATGACGAAGGTCGCACCACCGAAATGATGTGCGCCCCAGTCGGTCATGCCGCCCCCGGAGTAATCCCTGAACGACCGCCAGCTTGTGCCGTCGATGCTGTAACTGCCGCTGCATCTGTAGGGATGGTACGGCGCCCAGGGGGCCGGGCCAAGCCATCTGTCCCAGTCGAAGCCGTCGGGAACAGACTCACCCTTCAAGTTGCAGTCCTTCGGTAACGGACCAACGTTAACGTTGATCGACTTGATGATGCCTTTGTCTCCATTCCAGCAGGGATCAACTATCTTCCTGTAGTCTCCGAGTACTCGCTGACTGCCGCCGGATACGACCCGGCTATAACGCCGGGCGGCGTCGATCATCAGCCTGCCTTCACGGAGTGTCTTGGTCTCGGGTTTCTGGCAGTAGATGTCCTTTCCATTGCGGCATGCCTCGATTACAATGATCGCGTGCCAATGATCCGGTGTCGCGCAATGCACAGCGTCGATATCATCGCGTACCATAATTTCACGGAAGTCGTTATAAGCTTTGCAGTCCCTGTTGCCGTATTTCTTATTCACGCGGTTCATTTGGGCATCGCGAACGTCCCTTTTTACATCGCTCACGGCAACGTACTGGACATCGTCCCGGCCCAGAAATGAACCCAGGTCGCCCTTGCCCATGTTGCCGATACCAATGCCGGCCATCACAATACGGTTACTTGGCGCGGCGCTGCCGCCATTTCCCATCGCGGACGCCGGGATCAAATAGGGAAATGCCACCGTTGCTGCCGCCGCTTTTAGAAATGTTCTTCGACCATGAGACATGCTCTGGTCCTTATTTGGTTTGTTCTTCTGATTTGTCACGTTTCTATCCTTTCCTGTGCTCGGTGTGCATAATTGCTTTGAGCCATGTCGATTCGGAATCTCACCTGTTTAATCAATACAGCAGGCGTTATTGGGGATATCATCATAGATACCCTCTCTCCCGGCTCTCCGCCGCGAAGTTTCTGCTGATACAGATAAGCATTTTGATTCTCGAACATCTGCAATGATTATACTCCATAATCAGGAAAAATCAAGAGGGTGTTTTCTCAAACTCGGGGATTTTTCCAACTCCTGATAGATGTAACTTTGAAAACAGAATTTCTTGATAGTTCAAGGTGTATTTCATAAGATTATTGACGTCGTAAGGAGAAAATTATGCTTTTAAGCCGTTTAAATGGGAAATGTCGGTTGATTCATTTCTTTTCATCCGTTTGCGTAATTCGATTTCACACTGAAATTTTCAAAAATACATCTATATTTTCGCACATAATTGACATTTAACAGCCTCTAATTATCACTTGTCTAAGGAGCTGAAACCTGATATTATTTCCTGACATTCGCAAAAGAATAGTCATTAAGTGAAATGGAGATAGAAATGGGTAACCTGCGTATTCTTTCGTGCTTTGTATCGATTTTCATTGTTACCGTGATTATTGTGAATTTTACCGATTCCGTTCAAGCAGCGAGCGCCGGCAAAACGCGTGTCATTGCCACCACAGATGGAGAGATTGATGACCAGTGTTCCATGGTCCGCTTTCTGCTGTATGCCAATGAATGGGACATCGAAGGCATTATCACTTCCAGCTCACAATACCATTGGCGTGGCCATAGCTGGGCTGGTGACGATTGGATTGAACCCTACCTGGACGCCTACGAGAAAGTTTACCCCAATCTGGTCAAACACGATCCTGAATACCCGACGCCGCAGTACCTGCGTGAGCGTCATGTGCTCGGTAACGTCGATGCCGAAGGTGAAATGGACAAGGTGACGGACGGTTCGGAACTCATCGTAAAGGTACTGCTGGATGAATCGGACGACAGACCGGTTTGGCTGCAGGCCTGGGGCGGTCCGAATACCATTGCCCGGGCTTTGAAAACAATTGAAGAGCGTCACCCGGATAAAGTGAAAGACGTTGCCAAAAAGATTCGCCTTTTCCTCATCTGGGAGCAGGACGATTCCTACCAGAAGTATATCCGTCCACACTGGGAAAAGTACAATATCCTTTCGATCATCTCGGACCAGTTTGACGCCATTGCCTATCGGTGGGACGAGATCATCCCTGAAAAGGAGAAGCAGTACTACAACGCAAGCTGGATGAAGAAAAACATCCTGACCAACCACGGGCCGCTATGTTCCCTGTATCGAGCCAAAGACAACGGGGACTTCCGATCTGAAGGGGATTCCCCCTCGTTTATGCATTCCATCAATACGGGCCTGCGAAACATGGAAAATCCCGGCTGGGGCGGCTGGGGCGGCCGATACGTACACGTGCGTAATAACACATGGCTCGATCCTGTCGTGGGTGATAGCTTTGTCTATCCCCAGGGCCGTTGGTATTCCAGTGTCACCCTGGGGCGCAAGCTCCGTGCTTCGAAAGATCCGGCGGACAAAAAATTGATAACACCGTATTACCGGCCCATGTGGCGCTGGTCCATTGCCTTTCAGAATGACTGGGCGGCTCGTGCAGACTGGTGCGTCAAACCTCCGAAGCAGGCCAATCATCCCCCCAAGGTCACACTTAGGCACAGCGCAGACCTGATGGCCGCGCCCGGTACTACCATTAAGCTGAGCGCCAGCACTACCGACCCAGATGGCGATGCTCTGTCCTTCCGGTGGTGGCAGTATCGCGAAGCGGGAACCTACCAGGGCAGCATCGCCATAAAGAAGGCCTCTTCGAAAAAAGCATCGTTCACTCTGCCGGCGGATGCCAGGCCCGGCGAAACTGCTCACCTCATCTGCGAAGTCACGGACGCTGGCTCACCGCCTTTGACCCGTTATCAGCGCGTAGTGGTCACCGTAAAGTAATGCCTCCAAGTGTTCAGGGTAACTCCTATGAGCTGCAATGGGAAATCTCAGTCTAATCGGATATTTTATTATTCCTTCAAACAAAGGTAATTATTATGGATATGATTGATCAGAAGAAAGACATCTCCTGGTGGCAGCCTGTATTGTTTGCGGCAATGGCTGGAGGAATGGCCTGGGGAATCCGCGGGCAATACGGACACGAAACCGGGGCAATGATTGCCGGCCTGCTCGTCAGCCTTACATTAGTATTCTTATTATGTCCCAAAGCTTCATTGTTAAATGTTGCGCGTGCCGTGGCTTTAGGCACGGTAGCAATGGGTTTCGGTGGATCAATGACCTATGGTCAAACGGTCGGCTTAACACATGATGCACAATTAGTCGGTAATTGGGCGGCATTACGATGGGGTATGATCGGTCTTTCAATTAAAGGGGCTGCCTGGATTGGTTTTGCAGGTGTATTTTTGGGAATGGGATTGTCTGGAATTCGCTATCGATGCCGTGAAATGCTGCTGATTATGCTTTCTCTGGTTGGTTTGTATTTTTTGGGAGTTTACTTAATCAATTCACCATACAATCCATCCGAAAAACTACTGCCCGCACTCTATTTCTCCGATCACTGGCGTTGGGAACCGGACACATATGGAAGACCGCGATTCGAGTGCTGGGGCGGTCTTCACCTTGCGCTTATCTCGTTAATCGCATATGTCGGTTTATATCGAAAAGACCGTCTTGCGCCTCGACTTGCTTTTTGGGCAATTCTCGGAGGAGCAATTGGTTTTCCACTCGGCCAATCTCTTCAGGCATATCATGCCTGGAATCTTGAATCCTTTCGCGCTGGGTTATGGGCCCAGCTCGATCAATACATGAATTGGTGGAATATGATGGAAACAACATTCGGCGCTGTTATGGGAGGTATGCTGGGATTAGGGCTATGGCTCAATAGAAAAAGAATCCTCTTGCGAGATGAACCGGATACAATCAGCATGCACTTTGCTGTTGAATGGATTTTGATTGCAGCACATTTATCCCTACTTTTCGCTGTTGAATTCAGGTCTATCAGGGCCGTTGATGCGCTTTACGATCTTGGCCTTATCATGGGGATTATACCCATGGTGGCTATCGTTGGAGGACGCTGGTGGCCTTTCATGGTGATATTTCCCGTTACATTATTTCCTATCGCAGGCAAAACCATCAGACAGCTTGTTTATAAAGAATCAGCGATCAATCCGGCAATGGGTTGGATTATTTATGGAATTGTACCATTGATTATCGCAGCGGGCGTCGCTCTCTGGTTCGCACGACAGGCAACATCAAAAAAGACTGGATATCATTTCGCACGAACTGGATTATTATTATGTACATGGATATATTTCTTATTGAATTACGCGTTCTTCCGTTTTCCATGGCCATGGGCCAAGTGGACAGGCCGAACACCAAACGGAATTATCTTTACGGTTTGCGCTGTTGGACTTACTTTATCTGCTCTAATCGGAACTCGTCGAGAGACTATATTGGAACAAGAGTGACTAAACACAAAATGAATCCGACTTGAGCCGGGCCTAACGCAGGAATGTGACTCAGCAAAGCAAAAAAACGAAAAAACATGACAACCTGGAAAAAAATCATACTTGCCATTCCGGTATTGAGCTGTCTGGCAGTGACATGTGCTCTGGCAGAAACAGCGAAGTTGAACAAATCCAGAAAGTTGATCTCCCATGGCGGCGCTCTTGCCGGCCAGCGCTACAGAGTCCTCGTATCAACGGACATTGGGGGAACTGACCCGGATGATTTTCAGTCAATGGTGCATTTCCTCGTCTATGCTGATTGCTTCGACATCGAGGGACTCGTCTCTTCGCCCTACGGTCCAGGTCGAAAAAAGGACATTTTGAAAGTCATCAACTGCTACGCAAAAGATTACCCCAATCTGAAAACGTATTCCGACAGGTACCCAACGCCCGACGCGTTGCGTGCGATTACAAAGCAAGGCGGGACCGAAATGGCTCCCTATTGTGGCGTGCGGCAATCGACCGAAGGGTCCCAATGGCTCGTGAAATGTGCACAGCGCGATGATCCCCGTCCATTGTATGTTCTGGTCTGGGGCGGTATCGATGATCTGGCGCAGGCGCTGCACGATGCGCCGGACATTCTGCCAAAGTTGCGTGTGTACTGGATCGGCGGGCCGAACAAGAAGTGGAATCCTAATGCCTACCAGTACATCGCCGACCACCATCCCGAGCTATGGATAATCGAGTCCAACGCAACATATCGCGGCTGGTTCGTCGGCGGCAACCAATCGGGCCAATGGGGCAACAAAGAATTCGTGACCCAACACATCGCCGGCAAAGGCACACTGGGAGATTTCTTTGTCAGCAAGAAAGACGATATCAAGATGGGCGACACGCCCTCGGTCGGCTGGCTGCTCCACGGCACGCCCGAAGATCCGTCAAAACCCGGTTGGGGTGGGCAATTCATTCGGGCGCCGAAGCGTCCCTATGTCCGTTTCGACCGGCTCACCACGAAAGACGATCGCATGGAGGTGTTCGGTATCCTGGAACTCATGTTACCGATTGGCAATGATGTTTCGGAGCAGTTTGAGGCCGTGTTGGTAGTGGAGAATCAGAAGCTGTCCGGTCATGCACCCGGCGACGGCACGATGCGGTTCCGCTTCTGCCCGAAAGCCGCGAAGACATACAATTTTACGATCCGCAGCAGCATGCCCGAACTCAATGGGAAGACAGGTGGGATTACGTCCTTTGTTCCGCCGCCGGACGTCGCTCAGCATCCCTCCCCGGAGATACCCAACTGGTGGACAGACGATCCATCAGAGGATGTGGCCGAAGGAGAACACATTGGCGCCAGGACCGTCAACCGGTGGCGTGAGGAATTTCTCGGCGACTTCGCAACTCGCATGGACAGATGCAAGAGTCCCGTTTCCCCGAATATTAAATACTAAAGTTCAAGGTTGATACATGAAAGCGAATCTTAACTGGTTAGCAGAAGCACATAAAAGAAAGTCGAACGATGAACAAAATTAAATTCAGGTATGCCCTGGTTCTCTTCCTGTGTCTCACCAGTGGTATTGCCCATAGCGGAGAAAATGCCCTGACCAACACATGGAACAGTCCGCATGTTGTACTGCGGTGTACGAACATCAACGACGTACACTGGACCCACGGCTTCTGGTACGAGCATTTTACAGTCTGTCATAAGTCCATGATCCCCAATATGTGGCAACTCCTGCGAGATCCTCAGATCAGCCACGCGTACGACAACTTCCTCATCGCTGCTAATCTTAAGGCCGGACGCCATCGGGGCCCCAAATGGCTCGACGGCGACTTCTACAAGTGGCTGGAGGCTGCGGCTTTTGTCTATGGTCTCACACACGATGAGTCACTCGACAGGCAGATGGACGAGATCATCGAAGTTATCGGCAAAACCCAGCGTGAGGACGGATATATTCACTCACCCGTGGTCATTGTCCAGCGTCAGGGCGATTCCCAGGCCGACGAGTTCCGCAATAGGCTTGACTTTGAGACTTACAACATGGGTCATCTGATGACCTGCGCTTGTATCCACTACCGCGCCACCGGTAAGACAACGCTGCTGCGGATTGCCCGGAGGGCCGCGGATTACCTCTATGATCTGTACAAACGTTCCCCTCAAGTCCTGGCCAATAACGCAATCTGCCCCTCTCACTATATGGGGATAGTAGAGATGTACCGAACGCTCCATGATCCCCGATATCTGGAACTCGCCCAGGGCCTAATCGACATTCGCAACCAGGTAACACAGGGTACAGATCACAATCAGGATCGCCTGCCCTTTCGGCAACAGACTCAGGTCGCCGGTCATGCCGTTCGTGCGAATTATCTTTACGCAGGAGCGGCGGATGTGTTTTCCGAGACTGGAGACCCTAACCTTCTCGAAACCCTGACAACACTCTGGCAGGATGCGGCATTTCGCAAGACCTATATCACAGGTGCCACCGGCTCTTTGTACGATGGCGCGTCCCCGGACGGATCAAAAGACCACTCTGCCATCCAACTCGTACACCAGGCCTACGGCCGAGCCTACCAACTCCCCAATGTCACGGCTTATAACGAATCCTGTGCCACTATAGGCTTTGCTTTGTGGAACTGGCGTATGCTATGTATCACTGCCCAGGCCAGGTATGCAGATATGCTCGAACAGATCCTCTACAATGGTGTGCTGGCCACGATTAGTCTGGACGGCAAAAGGTTCTTTTACCGCAACACGCTGCGACAGGTCGATGACCTGCCTTTTGAGTTGCGTTGGTCAGATCAACGCGAGTCCTACATCAGTTGCTTCTGCTGTCCCCCGAATATCGTGCGCACGATTGCCGAGGTGTCTGGCTATGTTTATAGTCTGACGGACAGCGGCGTATGGGTAAATCTCTACGGAAGCAATATACTCGACACGAGTTTACCGGATGGATCCCGGCTCAAGTTAATCCAGGAGACCGATTACCCCTGGGAGGGTACTGTCCGCTTCACCTTTGCCGAGGTCCCCTCTAAGGCGTTATCCGTGTTCCTGCGCATTCCTGGCTGGAGCCGTGAGGCTGATGTTCGGGTAAACGGGGTGACCCTGAATCCTGCCCCCCAGGCCGAACAGTACTATGAGGTCAAAAGGACATGGGCAAAGGACGACCGTATTGAACTCACGGTGCCCATAACCACCCAATTATTGGAGGCACATCCTCTGTTAGAAGAGACGCGCAATCAGGTGGCCGTAAAACGTGGTCCGCTGGTGTACTGTTTGGAATCCGTGGACCTGCCGGAGGAAGTGGATATCACTGAGATTGCCCTTACCCCCTCCACAAAATTCAACACTCGGTTCGTCCCGGACCTGCTGGGAGGGATCAGCGTCTTGAAGGGACAGGCTCTGCGTTTACCAGCCGACAAATGGGATGGGGCACTATACCGCAATATCTCCGGCAAGACACCGCAATTTATTGATGTCACCTTTGTACCCTATTACACATGGGGTAACCGCGGTCACTCCGAGATGACGGTGTGGTTGCCTGTTCGCTGATTTTCTTCCACCTGATAAATTGCCTGAGATGCTGGCCTTTATTATTCTAAAACAATTACATTTTCATCCGTTTATATCTCACCATATATTTAATTCGATAAGAATAAAAAAAACTATGTTTTTTATGCAAATACTTAGGATTTAGTGCTTCCATTAACCATCAAATTTGGTATTTATGGAGACAAAATGGTATTATAATGTCACTTGAAAACCAAGGTGTTTTCCAGTTCCTGAAAGAGGTGGCTTATGGATTCATAGAAATCTTGTTTTTGATATTCTCTAATTTACCAAAGCATATAAGCTCATCGCGGAGTAGGATTTTCATATTGGCCGTTGGATTGGGTATTGTTTCACCGCTCCTTACAGTCGCCAGTACCGTAATATCGTATTCCCTGAGTTCTGAATTCGCAAGTGTCTTATTAAGGACGGGACTTCCGGCACCGACTGTTATTCGTGATATACCATATCCACCTGTTGCCAGGAGCAGCTCCTCGAAGGACACCTTTTGAAAGATTTCTTTTTTAATGATTTTTTCCCTGAGTGAAGTCGTCATTTTCCTGACAAATTTTTCGTGTGTGAAAATCCGATAGATGCTGTAAACCACAGCTACAATAATGGCAAGATTTATCCATACTACTAAAAAAGCTGGAACACTAAACGGCAGGAAAGATTCTGAAAACTTGGCGAGTATCGTTTCTTTATTAGGCATAAGAGAACCTGCCAATGTTGCAATCATAATAACGAAGCCGGCGTTACCCAAAATTATCAGAATTGTAGCTATCTTGCGCCTTTGTTTGTCGCTGGTAATCAACTCAGATTCTTTAGTTGTGAACCCGGTTCCGGAAAAACATGATAAAGCCTGGAATTTTGCCAAAGACCATTCAAGTCCGGTTAATTGAAATGCTATCGCACCAATTCTAACCACAACAAAAGATACTATTAATGCCAGAATAAACACGACTAACATAGATTCTTCTCCTCAAATAATTGAATGCTGTTAATCCCCCCCATATGTTTTAATTAAATCCATTTCTTCCTTCTAAAATATGAAAGCATAATAACGGCAACCGTAATCATAACCAGCCAGACGGCACCGTAACCCCACTTTAATTTTAGTTCCGGCATATATTCGAAATTCATTCCGTAAACTCCAGCAACGAAAGTAAGCGGAATAAACAAAGTCGCAATAATCGTCAGTACCTTCATAACTGCGTTCATTTTATTGCTGAGGCTGGATAGGTAGATATCAAGCAATCCTGAAACCATATCGCGGAAGGTTTCTATAGTATCAATAATTTGTATTGTATGGTCATAGACGTCCCGAAGATATATGTCTGTGGTTTCCTTGATGAGCAAACATTCACTTTTATGTAATCCGCCGATTAGTTCTCTTAAAGGCCAGATTGACTTACGAAGAGATATCATTTCCCTCTTAAGTGAGTGAATTTGCTGGACTGTTCGTTCCGTAGGATCGCCAATGACCTCTTCTTCCATAGACTCAATCTTCTCACCGAATCTTTCCAGGATGACAAAGTAATTGTCAACTATTGCATCTAATAGTGCATACGCCAGGTAGTCAGATCCCATTTTTCGGATACGTCCTTTTGCACTTCTGATTCTTTCTCTTACCTGATCGAAAACATCGCCTATGCGTTCCTGAAAGGAAATGACATAATTAGGCCCGAATATAAGGCTAACCTGCTCGGTTTCGACTGACTGGTTCTCATCACTAAAGCTGAGCATCTTGAGCACGATAAAAATGTGTTTTTCATAATCTTCGAACTTCGGCCGCTGGCCGGTGCTTAAGATATCTTCGAGAACCAGCGAATGTAGGTCAAAACCTTTACCGAGCTTTTCAAGTAATTCGATATCATGCAGGCCGTCTATGTTTATCCAACTGACAGTAGCTGTGTCCTTGAGTTTGAGGCATTCTTCGATGTCTGTAACCTGTTTTTCCTGAAAGCTCTGCTCATCGTAGTCGATGAAGGTAATTTTCACTGACTCAACTTTCTTTTCCCCGACATGAACCAGTGTCCCCGGAGGTAAACCGGCCTTACTCGAACGTTTCTTAACCACTCTGAGTTTTTTTATATCTTTCTTCATCTTTAAAATTCTCCTTTCTTTTCTTGGAGTATCAATGGAGAAGGAAATCTTGTTTCATCTTAAATTTCAACTGTCTTGCTTTACAGTCTTTTTCTTTTCGGATTTCCTTAAAAGCAGGCTGGTAATGATTGTACCCGCTACAAGACCAACAATAAACGTCAAAATCAACAGTATAGCCCTGGGCATAGATACCTGCATGAAAAGAATTTTGGTTTCCACAGATTCGGTATTCTGAAGAAAAATAATAAATATCAGAATAGATAATACGATTATTGCGACCAACTTGGCCTTTTTCATAATCAAACTCCTTTTTCTTGGTTATCGCTTATATTATTATTGGCTTTTCCTTTTAAGGTTAAGTCCCTCACTACGGTAAACGGAAAGCTGACCATTTGCCGCAGGCCCTCGACGGATGAAAGTGTTCGTACCTGGCTTCTCACTTCTGTCATAAGCTCATTAAAGACAACTTTTCTCTCAACTTCTCCAACTTCTTTTATCAAAGATAAACGATGAATTGAATATAATCCAATTATAAACGCAATCACAAAGAAAAAGTCCCACTGTTGCAGATTTAGTGTAGGCAGGCTGAATTCTCCGGCGGGGCTTTTATAATTAAGTACCCAGTCTAATTGCCGGTTTGCAAAGAAGTCCGCAAACTTGCCGCCCAAAATCGGGGCAATGCCTGCTGCTATTGAGTTGGCAATTGTATTGGCCGCGAGATAGGACGTTGCCTGTCCCTCCGGGGCAAGTTTCATGCTGATATTACCCGAGGCCAGAGATACACCTGCAGAAGAAAGACCCATTACGATATGTATAATTATCAGCAAGGGAATAGTGAGAAAGTACTTCTCAGGCATAGTCGAGAATGTCCAGGCCAGAATTGAAACTATAAATAATGGCCCGCAGATGGCGAGTACCGATTTATTACTGAAACGGTCGGTAAACTTGCCCCAGATTTTAAGGAAAGCAAAATTCAGCACCTGGCTGAGAATGGAAAGCCCGATGATAAATGACATACTCAAGCCTAACCTTTTTAGCATATAAACCATAAAAAAAGGTGCGGCCAGGTTTACCGCAAAATTCCAGGAGCACATAAAAACAATAAGCTTTCGGAAATTCTCATCTTTAAATGGTTTGGAAAGCAGCTTCAAAATACTGGACTTATCAACAACTACAGGCATTTGTTTCTCAGGTGTTTTATATAAATAATAAAGCCCCAGAACCCCAACCGCAAAACCTGCTAAAAACAGGATTGAATATCCATGAATCTCATGTTCGGCGAACAGTTTTTTCCAGAGGTCCAGATAAACTGCTGCGAGTATGCTGAGCACAATTCCCACACCTGTAGCAATTCTCATCCTTTTCGAAAAGAATGAGCCAAGAATGTTTTGAGGTATCAAATCTCGCATCCACGAATTCCAGCTGCACCCTGAAACGGCTCCAAGGGCCGAAGCAGCTATCATTGATACCAACAGGACAGCGAGGCCGATTTTGGCCCCGAACAAGAAAGGACTCAGTGCAATGATCAGCCAGCACAGCCGGCTCAGAGCTGCCGTTACTACTACTATTGCCCGTCTGTTACGTATTTTTTCTACGAGGAATATCGAAGGAAGCTGCAGCAATTGTGCTAACGGCCCAATCGCCGCCAACAATCCAATCACAAAATTGGATGCTCCAAGCTTGACAGCGAAAGCAACTAAAAACGCTCCGCCGGTTAAAATCCCCATCGACTGTGATGCTATACCATCC
>JAVVFI010000117.1:0-13070 GCA_032250555.1 Sedimentisphaerales bacterium | reverse complement strand
GCGCTTAATAAACTGAGCGATGAATTGCTCGAAAAGAACATTCATGTCGAAGACAAAAGCAAAGGACGTCGTCTTCCCTGAGGATAACATTGGAGTGGAATGTTCAATAAACATACGGGCGATATTGAAAGCAGGATGATATCGCTCGATCAACCGGGTAAAGACAACTTGATCCAACTCTTGGGAGGAGATTTGTCCTTTTTTGAGAACTGGCGTAAGCCAATCCTGAAGATCAGATAGTAACCGCCTGTTACCAGGATCCTGAGTGTGGAACAATAAATTATCAACGGTGAAACGGAATATCTGGTTTAGAAGGATATCCGGAGAAAACTCGTTATATCGCAAATCAAAAAGGTGTTTGGTGTGAGGGTGGTGAATAAGTTGATATTCGATGCGCCACCGGCCGCGCATCACTGGCAGGGTATCTTCCTTCTGAATGTAGCTGTGTGCCATACCACGCTGCATCAAACTGTGTAAATTCGAGCCGAATAGACGAGTCAGAAGCTCAAACCAATCCAGCGGTTGTTGAGATAAACTAACAAAATCCTTATCATAAATGCCACAGGCATATAAGACTAATATGAGGAGTATTGACTATGAAACACACACGATTAACCCGCCGGGATTTTTTGAAAAGAGCCTGCGTGGGAATCCTTGCAGCGGCAGTTCCTTTTCAGGCAAAAGCGTCTGATACAAATAAACGCCCCAACATTGTGGTCATTTTGGCTGATGACCAGGGCTGGGGTGATTTAAGCGTTCATGGAAACGTTAATCTAAAAACTCCGAATATTGATTCATTAGCTCGAGATGGTGCCCTTTTTGACAGGTTTTTTGTCTGTGCCGTATGTGCTCCGACTCGGGCGGAATTTTTCACTGGACGTTACCATTCTCGCGGTGGTGTGCGCGGCGTTTCGACCGGACAGGAACGATTGAACGTTGATGAAAAAACCATCGGCGATACATTCAAAGCGGCTGGATACGCTACCGCGGCTTATGGGAAATGGCACAACGGTACTCAATATCCCTATCACCCCAACGCCCGAGGCTTCGATGATTACTATGGGTTCTGCTCCGGACACTGGGGAAATTATTTCGATCCTATTCTCGAACATAATGGAAAAATTGTAAGAGGAAAGGGATTTATTATTGATGACCTGACCGACCATGCCCTTAAATTCATCGACAAAAACAAAAATCGGCCTTTCTTCTGTTATCTGCCGTACAACACTCCTCACTCACCCTTTCAAGTCCCTGACAAATTCTACGCCAGGTTCAGTGAAGGTCCAATCGAGATGCGTAATCGTGACCCGAAAATGGAAGAGCTTGACAAGACGCGATGCGTTCTGGCCATGTGTGAAAATATCGACTGGAACGTTGGACGTGTTTTGCGTCAGCTCGACAAATTGAAGCTCGCCGAAAATACCATTGTGATATATTTCAGTGACAATGGCCCGAACAGTTGGCGGTGGAACGACGGCATGAAGGGGCGAAAAGGCTCGACTGATGAAGGAGGCAATCGTGTACCATGTCTGGTTCGATGGCCCGGACATATCAGGCCCGGAACCAAGATACCCCAAATAGCCGGAGCAATTGACCTTCTGCCGACTCTTGCGGATATGGCCAATATTTCGATTGTCGGTACAAAACCGCTTGACGGCGTTAGCGTCAAGCCGCTTCTTTTAGGGCAAACAAAAAAATGGCCGGACAGAATGATCTTCTCACATCAAAGAGGTCGCGTCAGCGTCCGCACCCAGCGGTATCGACTCGACCATACAGGAAAGCTGTTTGATATAACTATTGATCCGGGGCAGTACCAGGATATTTCGAAAAAGAAGCCGAAGATTGCTTCAAAACTCAGAGAAGCAGTAGCTCGATGGAAGGATGAGGTCCTGCAAAAATCTCCAAAGGATGATAGACCGTTTACCGTCGGCTATCCTGAATTTCCTACGACAATACTACCGGCACGTGATGGCATTGCGCATGGAAACGTTAAGCGAAGCGCCAAGGCGCCGAATTGCTCTTTCTTTACTAATTGGGCCAGTTCCAGCGACAAAATAACTTGGGATATCGAGGTGGCCAACAGCGGCAATTATCAGGCGGTTATTTACTACACATGTGCAGAGGAAAATTTAGGCTCTGCAGTGGAATTGAATTTCAATGGAAGCCGGGTTCAGGGAAAGGTAACCAAAGCGAACGATCCGCCGTTGGTTGGCGAAGAATTCGACCGGTGTTCGCGAGGTAGCGAATCGTATGTTAAGGATTTCCAGCCGCTTAACCTCGGGGAATTTCGTTTGGAAAAGGGACGCGGCCTGTTAACTCTTAAGGCACTGAATGTCCCGGCCGGCCAGGTAATGGATGTTCGGGCCGTTCTGCTCACACTTACTTAATTGCTGGCAATAGAAAGTCTCCGGTATGAAAAAAAGAATAGTTCAGAAAATCTGTTTATGTCTTCTTTTGATGGCCGTTATCGTTTTCAATACTTTTGCTGCTGATAGAAAGCCCACTGAGAGCTGGATAAGGACCGGCGGTCCAGGTCAAAAGCCAGAACGAGTTACTAATGATTTTCCATTATCCGATCAAGGTAATCAGGGCAACTGGGAAAAATATGCATTGATGAGTGATGAATTTGACGGTGCCGGGCTTGATCCGAATAAATGGCATCCAGTAAATCCGAAGTGGTTGGGAAGGCAGCCTGCATTCTTCTATTCCGGAAACGTCAGTGTAAGCAACGGTAAGCTGCATCTGGCTATGAAGAAGCAGGAAGTACCTGAAATGCCCAAAGACAAGGGCTATCACACTTACACCTCCGCCGCGGTTCAAAGCAAAACAAAAGTCAAATACGGATATTTTGAAGTTAAGTGCAGGCCTATGAAATCTCATGGCTCAAGTTCTTTTTGGTTCTATGAAAGCAGTCCTGAATTATGGACTGAAATCGATGTATTCGAAATCGGAGGCGCTGCCCCTGGCTTTGAACGTAAATACAATATGAACGTGCATGTATTCAGGACACCGACTGAGAACAAGCACTGGTCTAAGCATGGAGTATGGGTGGCTCCTTCAAATCTTGCCGATGATTACCATGTTTACGCTTTGCAGTGGGATACCAAGAGAATCACGTGGTATTATGATGGAGTGCCTGTCAGGTGGATAGAAAATACTCACTGGCATCAGGCCCTGAAGTTGAATTTCGATAGTGAGACTATGCCCGAATGGTTCGGCCTTCCAAAAGATAAAGACCTTCCCTCCACGTATAGTATTGAATATGTCCGCACCTGGAAGAAGCGTGAATAGATCCTTTTCCTCAACGAATTGACAAGCATTATCCTTTGTCTTTCACCTCAACGATATAAATCATCGTAGGTTCCTTTGGCTTATCCGGCTTGCGGTCTCTGTTGGCTGAGTCTGTTTCCTGCTGCATATAATGAGTATAGCCCTGTGGCAATGGTCCTCGGTTGACGGCTCGAACATTCGGTATATTATGATGAGCAGCTTTAGTTTTCTCAGCAGAATATTGCCCCGGTGTCATTGTCAGTAGTTGTTCTCTCGTAAGGACTAACTGCCCTTTCTTTGGTTTTGCGTAAGCATTGCTATAAGCAGCCAGAATGTTCTTTTCTTTGGTAATAGAGACTCTGGGGATAGGGGGATACTGTGGAATCGAGCCTCTTCCAGAAAAATAAAAGCGATGTTTCCAGTCCGTTAGCTGGATGATTTTCCACTTGTTATCAATCGGCGTTGTTATGTACATTTGATTATGGCCATTTTCATCAAAACGAGTATAACCGATATACGGTCGTCCTTCACTATCCACAACTAAAGAGCCGCCGTTGATTAACCCGTTGTTCTGTTTTATAGGCTCGACTACATAAGCGTTTTCCGGCGTTATAGACAATTCCAGATCACGCCCATCCCAGCTCTTCCAGGACAATCCGCGGTCGAGGCTTTTTGCGTAACAAATATCAAAATTGGTTATGACATCCGGCGTTTCACGCCAGCACCAGGCAATATGCCAATCACCTTTCTCGTCTTCTAAGATGCCTCCGAACGGATAGGCATTGCAGGTTGGATTACGGTCTCTGCCATTCGTAAAAACCGGTACGGTCTTGGTCCATTGTTGAGTGACTTCATTATAATGGACCAGGATTCGCATCCCGTTCCCGCTGCCGCCGTGCCGGTACATTATATAAACTGAACCATCACGAAGCTTCAAAAGGGTCGGATACGTTACTCTGCTTTCATAATCACCTGTCCACTTGTGAATACTTTCGAAAGTGTGTATATCACCGGATGCCTTTGTTCGATAATACCGCAATGGCGCACAGTGCATGTTGCCTGTAAGGTGAAGATGACCTTTTCGGTCCTGAAATAATAAAATCCGGTTATGCGTGTCCCACCCAACCCGTTCAGGCAGTTTAGCCAGGTCCCAATCTGTCTCGCTGAGTTTTCGTTTTCCCACATTAACCTGGTGCTGCCCATCATAAAATGCGATGTACTGATAAATGCCGTCCGAAATTAAGCACTGGCCGCCGTTTACCGGATGTGATGCTAATCCTCTCGCTACCGGAATTTTGCGTATTTCCACTTTTCCGGCAATGGTCACCGTCGGAGATATGGACAGCACAAAACAAAAGATTATAAAGAGTATAAAACGTCGAATAAACATGATTTTCACTCCTCAAGATTATTGCTGCTTGAATTTTACCAACACTAATGTTACCGATTAATGCACTTAATAACTGCCGAACTTGATTATTAAATAGCAAATATACCAAATCAGGCACAGTAATACAGTTATTTGTTTCTTTTGAACTGGTGCTCAGTTTTGGATTTGGTGATGACTTTTTCGTCCATGATTGGCAGCAGGGCAGGGGGGCAACTCAGGCAGATAGGCTGCCGGTCATTTAAGGATTGAACAAGATAATAAATAACTCAAAGTTTACTGCAGATATTTCAGAATTTCCCTGGGACTCGGATGATCGGGGTTATCGAATCCGAAGAAACTTTTCAGAATGGTCCCATCTCGATCAACTATATATGTAGCAGGAATAGATAATTCCACGCCATCGTCGCTGTTCATTGACACTAAGTCGATACAAAATGATTCACGGAATTTTCTTACTTCCGAGCCCGTCACCTTAAAGGTCAAACCAAACTGTTTTGCAACTTCGTTATCGACATCAATCAATGTTTCGTATGTTAAATTAATGTCTCCCCTTCTCATTGAAGCCGGCCAGGGTTTATATGGAGAAATTGCTACAAATTTTACATCGTGTTCCTCAAGTTGTTCATAAACCGCCTGACAAGCCATCAACTCGAGATTACAGTATGGACGCCAGCTTTTGCCGTAAAATGTTATTACCAGCTTATTACTGCCAAGCATATCCTTGGAGCCTATAGCTTTGCCTTCGATATTTGGAAGGGTAAATCCGGGGACTCTGTCATTTTCTTTGAGAATGCTCTTGATAATCTTGGTCTTTTCGATCTGAGTGCGTAGATTCTTTGCAAACACGGATATTCTCTCCTCTTTTTTGTCCATCATTTTTCCCTATTAATTTTTTATGTTGTTCCTTACAGGGAAATGCTGACCTTACACAAGTGACTTTCATACCCCCTTTGTAATAAGCATTTATTTATCGTTCAAAGCTACTAAGTGACAAAGGTTAATATAGGCAGTATAGCATATTTAGGCAAGGCTGGCAAGTGTTTTTTTTCCCTTATTACATAATTCTCGCAAGTGAGAACTCCTTTTTTGTAATAGCTTATTATTGAAAAAATCCTGTTAATTATATATAATTAGTTAGTATTATCGAATATGGTTGAGTGTTCTACAAAGTCCTTTAACAGATTAAAAACGTCAATTCAAGTGCCATAACAGGTTTTGCTATGACCTATAACATCCGAGTTGTAATAGCATACTCTACAAAGGTGCGGCAAAGATACATTTATTATATAATTTAGTCAATATTCTTTGTAATTTGGCAGGAGAAACAGATATGAAGAACCACTATACACGTCGTGTTTTCTTAAAGATGGCTGGCTTGAGTGCTGCGTTGTCACTGCATAAACATTCAGCGGTATTCGGACGGAATAAAGCCATTAACTCTAATAATAAGACTAATATAGTTTTTATTTTGACAGATGATCAGCGTTACGATGCGATGAGCTGTGCCGGACATCCATGGCTGAAAACACCAAATATGGATCGTCTGGCCAATGAGGGTGTGCTGTTCAGGAACGCATTCGTAACAACCTCGCTGTGCAGTCCTTCGAGAGGCAGTTTTCTGACGGGTTGTTATGCGCATACCCACGAAGTCTTCAAAAACACCGGAAAGGACCCAAATCCCTCTTACCAAACATTTCCCCAGCTCTTACAAAAGGGTGGCTATGAAACAGCGTTTATTGGAAAATGGCATATGTCGAGGGTGGACTCTCCGAGACCCGGATATGACCATTGGGTAAGCTTTAGTGGCCAGGGCAGGTATGGCAATAACAAACTAAATGTAGATGGACAAACCGTCAACTCTGGAACCTATGTAACCGATGAGTTGACCAATTATGCGGTCAGATTTCTGAAAAAGCTGCATAATAAACCCTTTATGCTCTACCTGAGCCACAAGGCTGTGCATGCCCCGTTCACGCCGGCCAAGCGGCATGCAAATCTTTATTCGGATATCGAAATAAAATCACGGCACAATCCTAAAGACAACCTGAGCACCAAACCTAAATGGGACAGGAAAATGGATAAAATCTGGAAGAGCCAGATACTTGCTTACTACCGTTCTTTGATGGCTGTCGATGAAAGTGTTGGCCGTGTTCTTGATACCCTCGAAAAGATTGAGGCTCTCGAAAATACCGTTATTATCTTTGCCGGCGATAACGGCTATTTCCACGGTGAACATGGTGGTATGTGGGACAAACGGGCCGCGTATGAACCTTCCATGCGGATACCGCTTTTAATGCGTTACCCACGACTTGTAAAAACTGCGATTAAGTGCGAAGAAATGGTGCTGAACATAGATTTGGCTCCGACAATTCTTGAGTTGGCTGGAGTCCCGGCCCCCGGCTCAATGCAGGGACAAAGCTGGTTGAGTGCCCTCAAGGGCCGCCCCGGGCGAAAGAGTTTTCTCTATGAATACTTTCAGGAAACGGATCGAAGATACAAAAGGCCGACCGTCATTGCCGTCCGGACAAAACAATGGAAATATGTTACTTACCCTCTCGATGACAGTCTAACCAGCGAACTGTACAACCTGAGTACCGACCCGGAGGAGCTCAACAACCTTTTTGGCAATCCCGAATATGATGATATTACTGAACTAATGAAAAGAGATCTGGCCCAGCTCAAAAAGAAAACCGGCTTCAGATATCCTGACTGACAAAACGATAAGAGTAAAGAAGTTCAGTTGACGGGCGCATCTTCAGGTTTTCTGCCTTTCGTTTTTGGGCCGATGTTTCCATCGCCTGTGCAGCCACCAGTACTGGCTTGGGTCCTCCCTGACAAAATCTTCGATTGCTTTGGTATATTCTGCGGTAATCCACTCTAACGGATTGTCCCTTTCGGCCCATTCTTCGGGAAAGATAATGCGGTTAACTCCAATCTCAAAGAAAAAACGATTATCAATCCTTCTGCTGTAACCAACTACTATCGGAACATTATAGGTAATAGCAAGCAATCCTATACTCTTATAAGTGCTGGCTTTTCGTCCGAAGAAATCGACAAAAATTCCTTTTCTACCAGCGTCCTGGTCGGCAATAAAACAAAGGGTAGCACCGGTTGAGGTTATCTTTTCCATTAGGCTGGCTGCGCCCTTTTTGTCGATTATTTGTTGCCCGGCTCGTTTGCGGACGCCATATAAATAATCGTTAATGAACCTGTTGTCTAATGGCCTGGCGATACTGTAAATATTAAAGCCGAACAGCCCCATAAGATAACCCATAATCTCGAAGTTGCTGTAATGGGCCGTTACCATCAGTAATCCCCGGCCTTCCTGCATCAGCCATTTGGCCCTTTCCGTATTTTTGTATAGCGAGTAATCACGCCAGTTATGTTTCTTCACCAGCTTCGGTGTAAACAATACGTCAATTGCCAGCATTGCGATATGCTCAAAACTCCGCTGTCCGGTTTTCCTGAGCCAGCGCTCACTTTGTTCCGGGAAACTTGCTCGAAGATTCTCCAACGCCCGCCGCCGTCCGCGATGATAGTGCTTCCACAATAATCGGCCGAGAAAACACGCAAACTTCAGATTAGTCTCGATATCGAACATGTACAGAAAAAAAACAAGAATCCGTAACGCAAGATAGCTGAGCCAGTCTTTGAAGATACTGTTTTTTTTCTTTTTCTTTTTTCTTGGAGGCAAATCGGCCATAGGCAGTGATTTTAGGCTGAATCCAGCCGCTGTCAAGTTTTGAAACGATATAAGAGCAATATCGGCTGTTTTTCTGCTCATTGTTAACTAATTTGAGCACTCCCATCACAAACGATATTTAATTATTGCACAGTCCTTGGTCGGGAATATATAAGTCAAACGACAAAAATCAATCAGGAAGATGGCTTTTTCACTTGAAATTAAAGCGGTTAATCTGGTATAAATAAGAATGATTAAGCTTGTGTTCTCGCAGGCGGTTTTCGGGGAGCCTGTAGGATTTTTGCAGTTTTCTCAATTGAGGAGGATATGTATTATGCAAAGCACGGAATTAAATGGGAATTTTGTGCTTGACGAGTGAGGATTAAGACATCTCAATGAACAGTTCATATGTTTTGGGAAGTGTCTAAAGCATGGTAATTTTATTTTTGTTAAAGGAGGACTATTATGTTTAAGAAATTGATTTATTTGCTTTCTTTTGTCCTGGTGCTGAGTGTGGTTTTGATGGGAACGGCCAGGGCGGAACTCGTTGGTTGGTGGAGATTTGATGAGGGTTCCGGAACCACTGCCTATGATTTCAGCGGTTTCGGTAATGACGGTGCTCTGCTAAATGATGCGGGTTGGGGCGTAGGGTATCTGTCTAATTCTGCTGTACAGCTTGATGGCGACGATGACTTTGTGGAAGTTCCTCATGCCGATATCCTTACAGTGGATAACGAAGTTTCTGTTATGGCATGGATCAATACCTCAAGGCTCGAGGTTCCCGGTGCGGGCTACGCGGGGATTATTGCTAAGGGAAATAGTGTCCGCTCGTATAGTCTTTATACTACGGCCGCCGGTGTTCTGCATTTTAGTACAACCTCAACTGCCACTAATGCCTATGTTGGTACTACCAGCAGTGAGCAAGTACCGCTCAATGAATGGGTACATGTCGCTGCGATAGTTGTTGATGGAGGGCACATCTATTATATCAATGGAGAGCCTGCCGGTACAGGTGGATCAGGGATTGTACTGCCGGGAACGTCGGATAGTGATACGGTTGTTATCGGCAGAACTCATGAAGGCACAGGTCGAAGTTTTCTCGGTCTGATTGATGATGCCCGCATTTACAACCATGCGGTGACTCAGGAAGATATCCAGGTTATTATGCTGGGTGAAGGATGGCCGTTTGCCATTGCTCCCACTCCGGAAGATGGCGCCCTCCATCAAGATACATGGGTGAGCCTGGGCTGGCGTGCGGGAGATGATGCCGCTTCACACGATGTTTACTTCGGTGAAAGTTTTAACGAAGTTGACGAAGGTGCCGGAGATACTTTCCGGGGCAACCAGACGGCGACGTTTTTTGTTGTGGGCTTTCCCGGATTTCCTTATCCGGATGGACTTGTTCCGGGTACGACTTACTACTGGCGTATCGATGAGGTTGAGGCTGACGGTACTACCAAGCACAAAGGTGAAGTCTGGAGCTTTACAGTTCCGCCCAAAACCGCATACAATCCTAATCCGGCTGATGGTGCTCAGTCTGTTGACCCGGATCCTGTCCTTAAATGGACGGGGGGATTCGGTTCGAAATTGCACTATGTATATTTTGGTGATAATTTTGACGAAGTCAGCAATGCAGCCGGCGCTCTTCCCCAGGGAACTATGGAATTCTCTCCAGGCACACTTAAAATGGCCAGGACTTATTACTGGCGGGTTGATGAGTTCGATGTTGCCGAAACGCATAAAGGCGATATCTGGAGCTTTACTACCGAAGGCGCCGTCGAGGCTCTGGATCCAGCCAATGGCGCTGTGGACGTAACTCAAACACCGACTCTTATCTGGATACCGGGAGTAAATGGTGCTTCGTATGAGATTTATTTCGGTTCTGACGCAAGTGCACTTGAGCTTAAAGGCAGCGGCAACCTTGGTTCTGAGAGCTATGAACCCGGACTGCTCGAGTGGAATACTACTTACTATTGGCGTGTTGATGAAGCCAATAGTACCAACGCCGACAGCCCCTGGACAGGTCCGCTCTGGAGCTTTACTACTGCCAACTTCCTTATCATTGACGATATGGAGAGCTATAATGATCTTGATGAAGGTGACCCAGGAAGTAACAGGATATATCTTTCCTGGATAGATGGATTCGACAATCCGGCAATAAACGGTTCTACTGTTGGTCATTTAGATCCTCCATTTGCCGAGCAGACTATTGTTCACAGCGGCGGCCAGTCGATGCCGATGTCATACGATAACGGAGTCGGTAAATCAGAGGCGACTTTGACGTTAACTTCCAATAAAGACTGGACGGTCAAAGGTGTCGATACGCTGACGATTTGGTTCCGTGGCGCTGCGGGTAATACTGCTGAGACTTTGTATGTCGCTCTCAACGGTAACGCAAGGGTAGATAATGATGATCCTGACGCGGTAACGGGTACTTCCTGGACTGAGTGGAATATTCCTCTCCAGGCTTTTGCCGACCAGGGTGTGAATCTCGCAAATGTGAATTCGATTACTCTTGGCCTTAGCTCGGTTACCGGCGGTGCGGGTATGATGTACTTCGATGATATTCGGCTGTATGCCCCGGCGCCGTAAGCTGGATTTTTGAAGTTAAATTATTTGGCTAATTATGGGCCTATACCAGATTGGTGTAGGCCCTTTTTCTATTTTGGCTGTTCTGCTTTAAGTATATTTTTGATATCTCTTAATGTTGTAAGGCCGGAGGCGGCAAGTTTTATTTTTCCTTCCGGATCGATATAGAAGCTGCACGGAATACCGGTGGTTTTGAAAATCCTCATCACTCCGAAGGGTTCCGGCATGTCATCCTTTTCGAGAAGGACCGTATAGTTTATTCCTGCTTCATCTACGACCTTTTTAACCAGATTCCGTTTCTCGTTTGAAATAGCCAGTACAACTAATTCGTCTTCGTCGATGGTTTTTTGTAATTCGATTAGATGTGGAATTTCCACTCGACACGGCGGGCACCATGTTGTCCAGAATACAATCAGAACATTTTTCCCACGGTAATCGCTGAGTCGATGTTTCTTGCCTTCGAGGTCAGTTACAGTGAAGTTCGGTGCAGGTTTACCATACCATGATGGGTACGAAGAGCCCCAGTTTTTTGCCTCCTCAATGACATCTTTCAGATATAGTTTTTCTTTGGGCAACGGATCAGTATTAATCCTGGTTTTGCGGCCGGACTGAATTTTGGTGATTTCATTAGCTGCGGCTTCGACCTGGCTTTTGCCGGCATGAAGAGCAAAATCGATTGTGAACAGACGGCTTTGATGTGGAGCCAGCTTAGGAACCCGGCCAAATATACGCTCAATCGACCTGTTAAGGGGGAAGCCCGTACCGGGCTCCAGACCCGTTACGTATCCATCCTCATAGGCTACCGGATTTTTCCAGAGCGTAAAGAAAGGTAACTGCTTTATGGAAAAAGCCATTGATACGGCTTTATTTCCTGCCGCGTTATGGAGCATGACTTTCGTTCGGTCATTTTTGTCGGCCCATAGCTGCAGGCAGAATACCTGTTCAGGAATACCCGGCGTTGGAGCAGGATATATGTTGTAGGAAGAGATATCTGAAGCGGGATATTCGTTAATCGGCGTTACCTGCCTTGCCGGGGCGACGAATTTGGCTCCTTTTTCCATCAGGGGTGTGCTGTAATTTCCATGGTAAAGGATGCCGAATTCCTGTTCGACGGCGCTGTTGTTAGTTATCTTGTCGGAGATTTGGAAAGTATTTGTGCCAGGAGTAGTCGATATTTCCGACCACAATACGAGCTTTGGCCCGTGCAGGATGGCTTCATCGACTCTGCCTCGTATTCGGATTCGATAAGGAGACTGTTTTTCAACAGTTATTTCCACCTGCGAAGCGGGAGTATTGCCTATCTTGCCGTGCAGTGTCAAATCCATCTGTGACTTGTTGCCGATGTTGTCGATAAATTCGTCGGTTCCGGGGCCGCCGAAAAATTCCAGTCCGCATCGAACCATCCATTCGTTAAAGCCTTCGAGCCAGCCCAGGCCCTGACGGGTGTGCAGGTTGATGAATTTCGGGTGGACTAAGCCTTTTACGGGTGAATCCCAGCCGAGTCTCAAATCGCCCATCGAGACCTGCTGAATTGACATGCCGCGTGTCGGGATTACTGTAAATTTCAGCTTACCGTTGTTGACTTCTATGACTTCGACGCCTTCCTGCTTGCCACCGTGAAGGACATGCTTGCGAAGAGACCATTGAACAGGGCAATCCGGTGTTATATCGCTGCTTTTGAGGAGTATAGATTCCTTATAAACGTTTTGCTCTACATCTGTGAGAACTATCCGAAAGGATTCGGCCGCATGGGTTGATGAAATTCCCAAAGTTAACAGTATCATAGAAGCCCATTTTAACATTTCTCCACCACCTTTCTTAGAGCAGTATAACTGATCTTTTCGGTTTGGTTTGCCAATGGCGACTTTAGGCGTCTCATTTCATATCGGCCTTTTAATTGTAGCAAATCGCATATTTTGTTCAAGGGAGCATTTCCTTTAATATTGGGTTTGTTTTGGGTTTGAATTGGGTTTGTTTTTGGCTTTATTGGCTTTGAATTGGGTTTGTTTTGGGTTAAATTGGGTTTGAATTGGGTTTGAATTGGGTTTGTTTTTTTGGCCCCGCAAAGCGGATAAAACTTCGTAATTACTTGTCATATTTAGGTTTGCGCTCATTATATCATTTCCGAAATTGGGTTTG
>JAVVFI010000116.1:0-13208 GCA_032250555.1 Sedimentisphaerales bacterium | reverse complement strand
AAATAGACGTAGAAAAGTCATGAAAAAACAAACCCAATTCAAAGCCAATAAAGCCGAAAACAAAGCCAATTTAACCCAATTCAAACCCAATTTGTCGTTTTAATCCTGAGTCTGAAGTCTTGTGTCTTCGGTCTGTTTTTAAAATCTTTAAAATTTATCTTCAAAAAATGATTGACAGTTTTCGCCAATTCTGTAGAATAATCGTTTTTGTGTAGTGAAAGAGAGTATGTCTATGAAGAGCTTTATGGCAAAAAAAGAGCAGGTCGAGCAGAAATGGGTGCTCGTGGATGCTGATGGGGCCATTCTTGGCCGAATGGCGGCTAAAATTGCGCCGATACTAATGGGAAAGCACAAACCAACATATACGCCCCACGTTGATACGGGCGATTATGTGGTTGTCGTTAACGCTGAGAAAATTCAGCTTACCGGCAAAAAGGCCCAGGTGAAAGAATACGACTATTATACGCATTTCCCGGGCGGGCATAAATTCGTCAGCTTTGCCGACATGATAGCCAGAAAACCTGAAAGGGTTATTGAGCTGGCGGTAAGGCGAATGCTGCCCAAGAATAAACTCGCAAAGCAAATGCTGAAAAAGTTAAAGGTTTACAGAGGTCCCGACCACGAACACCAGGCCCAGAAACCGGAAAAAGTAGAACTCTTTAAGTAAAGAATAAGAATTATGGTAGATATCCAAATAGGTTCACAAGCAGATACCCCGGCAGATACACTTAATGTAAATTTAAACGTACCTACACAGCAACCCCGCAAGTCCGGCTCATCCACCGGTCCGAAGGGTGGTTTCTGGTGGGGGACCGGCAGAAGAAAAAGCTCCGTCGCCCGTGTAAGAATCAAACTCGGCGACGGCAAAATGCAGGTCAATAAAAAAGAGCTTAATGAGTACTTCGTTCGGGAGCAGGACAGAAAAGCCGTGCTTGCCCCTCTGGTGTCTGTTGGGGCGCAAAAAACTTTTGACATATTTATCAACGTCAAGGGCGGCGGAACAACCGGACAGGCCGGCGCCTCGCTTTTGGGTATTGCACGGGCGCTGAAAAAATATGATGGAAGCTATGTTCAGGCCTTGCGTGACGGCGGTCACCTAACACGCGACCCCAGAATGGTCGAAAGGAAAAAGCCCGGACAAAAAGGGGCAAGGAAAAGATTCCAGTTCTCAAAGCGGTAATACGCAAATTAATTTGGATTTTCAAAAGAGCCACTGGATTTTCCGGTGGCTTTTTTATTTGGAGCTATAAATTAAAATGTCAAGATTGGAGCATAAAACAAAAGGCGCCGCTTTTATGGCTATGGCAAGCATTTTTTTCTGCCTGTCCGGCTGCCTTGTAAAGAGCGGCTCGTATATAGGCGCTTACAAGCTGACCTTCTTTCGGTTTGTCATTGGGCTGGGACTTATCGTAACTGTCGCTATGGCAGGAAAAGCAAAGCTTGTATTTGTCAACAAAAAGCTGCTGTTTCTGCGAGGTCTTACAGGAGGAACGGCTGTCTTTATCACGCTTTTGTGTATCACCAAACTCGGACTCGGTAAAGGTGTGGTTATGATAAACTCGTACCCGATCTTTGGAAGTATTATCAGTGCGATTTTTCTGAAAGAGAGGCTGCGGCTGTTCGATATATGGGCCATTCTGACGGCCATAGTCGGAATTTATTTGATAGCTTACGACGAACAGAATGGTTTTTCATTACTGGTCTTCGGCAGATATGAGCTTTTAGCCGTTTTGGGTGCTGTGCTTGCCGGGGTCACTGTCACAATAATACGCAAGCTCCACGATACGGACAGTTCATTGGCGATTTACTTTGCACAGTGTCTGGTTGGGATGTGGCTTGTAATCGGGCCTGCTTTGCGCTGCGAAGAAACAGTTGACTTTAGAGGCGTCTTTATCCTGCTGGGCATCGGTACCAGCATTACTATCGGTCAGCTTTTAATGACGGAAGGCTTTAAGTATGTGCCGGTCAAGACCGGTTCGCTGCTGCTTATGTTAGAGACGGTTTTGTGTTATATAGCCGGTGTGGTAATATTCAGTGAACTTTTGACCTGGTCTTGTGTTTTGGGGTCGGTGCTGGTTATTGGAGCTTGTGCAGTCGTTCTGCTGAGGAGGAACCTTGACCACTAAAGGTCAACCTGATATTCTTTGCCAAAACTTTACAATTGAAAGGAATAGACGATGATAAAAGTTGCGATAATCGGGGCAAGCGGATATACCGGATCCGAGTCGATACAGATTCTCCTGCGGCATGAGCAGGCTGAGCTTACTTATCTGACTGCGCTGCCTGAGGAATGCGGAGCGGTCGAGGATGTATTCCCGCAATTTAAGGGGCGCTGCCCATTGCAAATCGAGCCGCTTGACCTCGATAAACTCTCTGAACTGGCTGATGTTGCTCTTTGCTGTCTGCCTCATAAGGTCTCGATGGGATTCGTACCGAAGCTCCTGGATGCCGGAGTGAAAGTGATTGATTTCAGTGCCGACTATCGGATTAAAGATGTTGAAGTTTATGAAAAGTACTATGTTAAACATACAGATATCGAAAATCTAAAGCATGCGGCGTTTGGTCTGCCTGAACTTTTCCGAAAGCAGATACAGGGCGCCAGTCTCGTTGCCAATCCCGGCTGCTATCCGACGGGTGCTTCACTTGCTGTTGCGCCGCTGCTAAAAAAGGACCTGATAGAAACCGAAACTGTTATAGTCAACTCAGTGACAGGAACATCAGGCGCGGGGATGAAGCCTTCAAGTAAATTTCATTTTCCAAATATGAACGAGAATTTTTTTCCCTACGGCATCGGCACACACCGCCATATGCCGGAGATTGAACAAATTACAAGTGATGTCGCGGGAAAGAAAGTTACCGTATTATTTCAGCCGCACGTAGGTCCTTTCGACAGGGGGATTCTCTCGACGGTTTATTGTCAGCCGAAAACGGAGTTGAGCGATGAAAACCTGTTAAAACTGTATAACGATTTCTATAAAGATGAGCCATTTGTTCAGGTACGCAAGGATGCTCCCGCTGTTAAAGATGTAGCAGGGACGAATTATTGCCATATTTTTGTAACCTGTGTGAAAGGTAAAGTCGTTTGCTTTTCTGCGATAGACAATCTGGTAAAAGGCGCATCAGGCCAGGCGATTCAAAATATGAATATCATCTTCGGGCTCGAAGAGATTACAGGATTGTTTTGAAAATCGTTTGAAGTTGTACAACTGAGTTTACCGGGTTTGCAGGCTGTGGTAATTCTATGCGAGTATGAATTTGATAATATCTGGTCTGTTTCTTATTAGCCATAACAATCGCAAAGCTGGACCACTTGGTATGTTCACATTTTGCTCCCAGGCCTGGACAGTTTTTGGAGAGACGTTTAAGAGGAGAGCAAAAATATGCTGGCTTACATTTAGCTTCTTTTCCCTTAAATCAGCTATTTCTTGCCCCGTCATTTTGTGCGGAACCTCTGGTAAAGAAACTTCACGATATGTCAGCTTCTTGCCTTTCTCGATAGAATCAATAGACTCCAAGAGCCCTTCACGGATACCCTCAAAAAATAAATTTTGTGTCTTTTTTGCCATTATTAACCCATTAGATCTTTTTTTCGGTAATATAATTGAGAATCTTTAAGAATTATACCATGAAATAGTATAGATGTCAAGCAGCAGTTAAGAAAATTTTAAAAACAAGGAGAAAGGCAAAGCCATAAAAGTCCCAATTTCTGTAGTTAAATTTGTTAAATACTGATGATAAAACAGAAGAACACAGATTGTGAAAAACATGTATTTTCTGATGGGCTTGTGCATCGCTGAAATGTTCAAAGTCTGTATATAATATAACAAAAAAATGTTATGAAAAATGATGCTATATACTAATTAGTATTTGACAAGATGTTTTTATTTTTGTATTATCCTGTAATATAATACGTATTGTTTCTTATATGTATTTGCGATTTAGGCACTTGTGTGAGTGGAGGTAGAGAACCATGTCTGAACACGAAATTACCGAGAGTTTTCTGAAAGCTTTGGGTCGCTACTTCGATGGGGAGATCAATGCGAGAGACGCTGCAAAAGAAGCTAACTTGAGTGGGCCGAATCGGTTTCTGGAGATTCTAAAAGAGGCTTACCGTAGAGGCTATGTCACTATTCGTTCGCCTATAGACGAGCGCTTGTGTCAGCGTTTTCGTCAGTGGGCCGGTCTGTCCCTGAGTTTGGAGCCGTACATTATAAAGGGCAAACCAAGTCACCTTACATTTTCTCTTAAAGCTGCGGAGGTCTTTTTGATTTATTTAAAGCGTCTTTTAATAAATGATCAAGTATTGAATATAAATATTGGGATTGTGAGTGGTTCCACCACGGCCTTGCTTGTTGAGGCGCTCGTCAAGAGTTCTCTCTGGGATGAGGTTATGACCGAAGCTGAATCTGTTAGGCACAAAAATATCAAGGTGATTGGTCTCACTGCAAATCCTGTGAAGGGTTGGGACCTTCAGGGGGATGCCAACTTCAGCGCATATAATCTTGCGGTTCTACTCAGAGACAAGCTGGGCAAAGAAAATCGCCCAGACGAAGACAACAAAATCGAACCATGGGGGATGACTAACTCATTCGTTGTGATGCAGGATCCTTCGGAGAAGAGGTCCGATTCGGTCCCCCCAATAGATCGTATGGTACTGGAAATAACTGATCCGGATAGGCTAAGGAAAGATGGTTCACAATCAAAACTTGATATAGTTCTTTACGGCGTTGGTTCTCCTGATAGCAGCTTATTTACTGACATACTTCGATCAGAGGAGATTAAGAAACCTGCCAAGGCGGTCGGGGATTGTGCCTATGTACCAATCGATAAGAACGGAAAGGAGTTGCCCCTTTTAAGAGACGGTGTCAATTACAATATATATAGCGCAATTCGTCTGTCAATTTTGAGGCAGCTTGTTGAGGCCGGAAAGATGGTGATGCTGGTCGCACGTAATTCACGTTTCGGAGAATCCGGCCAGGTCAATAAAACACCGGTGATTCGGGCTGCAATACGTGGCAGATGTGCCAACATGGTTTGCACGGATGAGCAAACAGCCGAGGAAATAATGAAGGAACCAGCTTAGTTCGATATTTAAAGGACTGAGGTTGGACAAGATGGAAGAACGTAGATATCAGTTTACCTATAGATTCATCGAAACGAATACCTTTAAAAAGAAGCATGGAAAGATGTCCAAGTCTGTACGAGATGATCTCGATTTTTATCTAATGCTTGGTAGAGGTGAACTTATAAAAGAAACAGGAGGTTTGAGAGAAATTAAGATTAAGGATCCAAGTGGAAAAGAGAGTTGGAATGTTGTTTTTGCAGCCTATTATTGTCCCAAAATTAGGGCGCGCATATACTATTTACTGCTAAAATACCCTCCTAATGTTTTAGAAAGTCTCGATCAAGAAGAAAAGAATAAACTTAGAATGCTAAAAGAGAAGGTTGATAAATATATTGGTTTTAATTATGGCTAATCAAAAAAAATCAGCAATACAATAAAAAAATGTGTTGGTTTTAAATTGTTTTGTTAAAGGCGTATCCGGCCAGGCGATTCAGAATATGAATATTATCTTCGGGCTCGAAGAAACGCTGGGCCTTAGATAATGTTTCATCAAATGGGGGCATACTGTACAAAAGAAGGTGATCGGTTTCATTGAAGTGAAACAATGTCTATCAGTATTGACAAGGAGCATTCTGTATGGGAAGTAACAGATGGATTCAAGTAGATCGCATCATGCGTTACATACATTTGTACACGGGTCTGTTTCTGATGCCCTGGATAGCAGTGTATGCTACAAGCGCCTTTTGCCTGAATCACAACAAATGGTTTAGGGAGAAGTTAAAGATAACCCCGCCGAAGTGGGAGCATATCCGAGAGGTTGAATTCGTTCCTGATGAAGCATTTCCCCAAGTAGCCGCTGATCAAGCTCGTGCAATCCTGCAGCTATTGGATCTGGATGGCCCTCATAACATTCAGGGGAAGCCGAATGCCAAGCAGATGATTATCTTTCGCATTTGCGGCAGCGGAAATTATCGCATTACGTGGCGGCGTCCAAGTTCGCTGATTGTGGTGGAGAAGCAGGGGCCTTTCTCTTTATATCGTCTTGTGCATTTTCTGCATTTTCGCGGCGGGTACGCTCAGCCGTATTTCGCTAATATCACCTGGGCCGTAATTGTCGATGGTGTGGCGGTATCTATGCTGCTGTGGGTCCTTACCGGAGTTTATCTATGGTATCGAAGGTCTCGCAGGCTTTTGATTGGAACTCTGTGTGTGGTTACAGGATTACTTTTATTCATATGTCTTACAGTTTTGTTTTGCACTTGAGCGGGAGATGATAGGAATGGAAATCCTTTTAGCTTGACGAAATATATGTTGAGGATTAGTGTGTCAATATGTTGAAAATTGCAACTTGTCAGTTTGGTGTTAGTGAATCGGTAAAACGAAATGCGAAGAGAATCTGCGATTTTTTGAGTAAGGCGAAAAAGGCCAGAGCGGATATTGTTCATTTCTCCGAATGCGCCCTCAGCGGCTATGTAGGTACCGACTTTCCGAATTTTGCCGGATATGACTGGGACCTGCTTAAAGAAGAGACTCAGAAAATTATGGCCCTTGCGGCCAAACTTAAGCTTTGGGTTGTTCTGGGAAGCACTCATAGATTGACAGAGCCGAATAAACCGCACAACAGCTTATATCTAATCAATCCTAAAGGAAAAATTGTTGACCGCTATGACAAAAGATTCTGTACTCCCGGCGATTTACGACGTTTGACACCGGGTAACAGGTTTGTGAATTTTACCATCAAGGGCGTTAAATGCTCGCTGCTGATATGCTTTGATTTGCGATTTCCCGAACTTTACCGTGAGATTTACAAGGAAGGAGTAAATTGCATTTTCCAGTCGTTTTACAACGCTCGCCAAAAGGGCCCGAGCGTACATACGCATATTATGCGGCAAACGATGCAGTGCAGGGCCGCGACGAATTACTTCTGGGCAAGCTGTGCAAATTCGAGCGGGTATTATTCCCCTTATCCCTCTTGTTTTATCCAGCCGGACGGCGAAATAGTACAACAGCTAAGGATGAATCGCTCCGGTATAATGTTTAATACGGTTGATTTGAAGAGGATATTTTACGACCCGATGATTGATTTCAGGTGTATGGTTCTCGCCGGGGCCCTAAACAACGGCCCAAAGACCATTAAAGACCCCCGCTCAGAAGATACGATGTGCCTTTAAGATAAAATTATAATCAGTCTATAAAAACAGGAAATTGAAAAATGAAGCTTATTGATGTCTTACGAAAAGAATGTATTGTTGCCGGAGCTCAGTTTAGAGACAAGGCTGAGGTGCTGTGTGAAATTGTGGAGGTTGCAAGGAAAAATTCCATCCTCAGTAATGTTTCGGATAAGGAGATATTGGCAGGCCTTCAAGATCGCGAATCTCTTGGCTCAACGGGATTCGGCAAGGGTATAGCGATACCACACTGCCGGCTCGAATCTGTGACCGATTTTGTTGTCGGTATTGTAACAATTCCATCCGGCGTTGATTTTGAGGCTTTGGATGGTGAAAAAGTCAAGCTTATCATTTTTATTATAGCTCCTGAAACTCAACCCAATAAGCATCTCAAGCTGCTTTCCGCTATTTCACGTACACTGTTAATACCCGGTTCCGTAGAAGAAATACTCGCCGAACAAACTTCAGAAGGAGTATTTGAAAGCTTTCTTCGTCATACTCACGCCGAGATAGACACAAGCAAACAGGAACCCATGTGTCTTTTGAATGTTTTTATACAGGACGAGAATGTTTTCCGTGAAATACTCGAGAATTTAACTGGCATGGAAACGAGTTCGCTCGTTGTTTTCAATACTGAAAACGTCGGGGCGTATCTCGCAAAAGTGCCGCTTTTTGCTGATTTTTGGCGTGATAACCCGGACAGTTTCAGCAAGGTTATCGTAGCTGTCGTTGATAAACGTCTTGTGAATGAAACTATTCGTGTCATTGAAAGTGTTACCGGGGACCTGAATAAATGCACGGGGGTAATGGTAACCAGCCAGGCCCTGTTATATGCGGCCGGTTCACTTGAATAGCATTTCGTAACCTGTTAAAAGAAACTTAACATCAAGATAAGAGTATTTTGAAATGAGTTTGGATATTTCGTTTTTGAATTTTTCCGCTTTGACCCTTTTGGGTATTGTTACAATCATCGGCTTTTATATGGGCCACACAGCCAAACGGTTCAGGCTGCCGTCTCTTATTGGTTATATGATTTTGGGGGTTATTTTTGGGCCGTCATTGTTGAACCTTATAGGCGAATCGATGATTGAGCATCTGTCATTCATTACGGAAATAGCTCTTGGTTTCGTAGCTTTCATTATCGGTGCGGAACTTAGCTTATCTTCTTTGAAACGTCTTGGTCCGGGGATTATCTCTATTATTTTTGCTGAATCTTTTGCAGCTTTTTTTGTGGTAACCGGCGCGATATACGCTTTAACGCGCGATTTACCGCTGGCATTAATCTTCGGAGCAATGGCCCCGGCGAGTGCTCCTGCCGGTACGGTTGCAGTGATTCAGGAGTATAAAGCAAAAGGCAGTTTGACAAAAGCCCTCTATGCGGTAGTCGGATTCGACGATGGTCTGGCGATTATAATTTTCGGCTTTGCGGCCGCTTTCGCCAGGAACATGCTCATAGCAGAGTCAACAGGCCACAATGGCAGTATTCTGCCGGCGATGTGGATACCCCTGAAGGAAATCGGTTTGAGTGTCATTGTCGGCGGAATAATCGGATTTGCGTTTTGCCAGGTGGTTCGCAGGCAGCAGAGTTCCAAAGATATTCTAATTTTTGTTTTTGGTGCTGTTCTTATTGCCACGGGTTTATCCAAGCGGTTGCATTTGTCATTAATCATGACGAATATGGTAATAGGATTTGTATTGGTTAATACTCGACGTGAAGCGCTGGTACATCGTGTTATGGAACCGCTGCTGGAAATTATGCCGCTTCTTTTTGTACTGTTTTTCTGCCTTGCGGGTGCACATCTGGATTTATCGTCTCTGCCGGCGTTGGGAACCATTGGTTTGGTTTATGTTTTTGGCCGCTCGGCGGGCCTTATAGGCGGGGCTCGTCTTGGCGCATCATTCGGTCATGTTGAAGGTAAAATTAAGAAATATATTGGACTTGGAATTCTCTCTCAGGCAGGCGTGGCAATCGGTTTATCACTTATCGTCAAGCACGAGTTTGGTCTGCTGGATGCCCAATACGGACTTCCTCATGCCATGAAGATCGGGACTGTGGTACTGACTACGATTACGGCCACCTGTATTTTCTTCGAGATTATTGGCCCGATTCTTACAAAGATTGCCTTATCGAAGGCCGGTGAAATACCCACTCCCTCCCCGCCGGAAAAATTATCAGGCTTGTCACAGGGGCAAAAGACTGATAATATAGATAAAACTCCAGATGCTTAATTTTATTTTGCAATTTTATCTTGTCCGTTTTATGGGACAAAAGATAGAAATTGGCCCGAATCAAAGAAGTTGGCGAGGAATGAATCCGTACACGGGCACGTCTGGGAACGAATTGTGACAGTGGTGGAATCTTGAAGCGGTTTTCATTTTCGAAAGAGAAAAGGCTCATCAACAGCCGGCAGTTCAAATCTGTTTTAGATCGAGGCCAGCGTCTAAGCAGGGATATGCTTACACTATATATGGCGAAAAATGACTGCAGTTATTCGCGGCTCGGGGTATCCGTGGGAAAAGCATGCGGAAACGCAGTTGTACGAAACCGGTTAAAGAGGCTTTTGAGAGAGAGCTTTCGGCAGAGCCAGGACATAATTCCGGTCGGCTTTGATTATTTGCTTATGGTTTCGCCACGTTGGATGAAAAATACTAGTATCGGAAAAGCTCAGAGACTGCCGACATTTGAGCAGGTAAAAAGCTATTTTTTGGCTATGGTCAAATCGGCTGATTTGTCAAAATAACATAAGGTGATTTTATGACTCCGAAAGAACGAATTTACGCGATTTTGAAGGGCAATTCTTACGACCGTCCGGCCGTTACTCCTATCTTTATGGCCTGGGCGGCCAATTTCATTGGACGTTCATACAGAGATTATTATCTCGATGGTGACGTTCTGGCCCAGGCACAGCTTGCGGTTACACGGGCATTTAATATCGATCAGATAAGTGCGATAAGCGATCCCTGGCGTGAAGCATCTGCTTATGGGATGGAATTTGAATATCCGCCCGAAGGAGTTGGAAGGCCGAAGGATGTATTCATAAAGACTCGCAAAGACATATCTCGTTTAAAGCCGTTTGATATTGAAAACGCCGAACGGACGAAGCAGCGGATCGAAAGCGTACGAAAGATGGCCGGGGAGATTGGGCAGACCCACAGTGTCTTAGGCTGGGTGGAAGGTCCGTTGGCGGAGTATGGCGACCTTCGCGGGGTTGAAAATTCGATGCTTGACCTTATAGACAGGCCGGACCTGTTCCTTGAAGCAGGCAACATTATCATCCAGAATGCAATTACTTTTGCCGTAGCCCAGGTAAAGGCCGGTGCGGACATGGTTGGTGTTGGTGATTCGGCGGCGAGCCTGATTGCTCCAAAGATGTATGCCGAACTTGTAATGCCTTTGGAGCAGAAATTGATAGCGGCTGTTCACGAGGCCGGGGCTGCTGCGAAGCTGCATGTCTGCGGGAATATAACAAATATCGTTCAACACATGGCCCTAAGCGGAACAGATATTATTGACGTTGACTGGATGGTCCCGCTCAAGATGGCCAGGGAGCTTGCCGGGCCCGAGGTAACTCTGTGCGGAAATCTTAATCCGGCCGGTGTCTTGTTTGACGGCTCCGGCGAAGAAGTTGCCGAAGTTGCAAGGCAGTGTCTTAAAGACGCACCGGACAAATTTATATTAATGCCGGGCTGTGAAGTGCCGCCAGCCACGCCGGAGGAGAATATTCGTGCTTTCTGCCCCTGTGACGGCTGCCTGATTCGTGAAGAATTAAAGTGTTGAATGTTGGTCTTGTGATTAGCAGCAGACTGAGGAATTTAGTCGTTTATCAACTGATACGCCCTGATGAGTTCGGCGACACCCCAGGCCTGAGCAAAGCAGCCTTTTGGTTTATGCGGCTTATCGCCATCGAATATCTCTGAAACGGACCCGAGGCAGCCGTCCTCAGTGAGGTGCTTCATCAGAGGCTGGATATATTCCGCCGCCTTTTTTTTGCTTTTCCGGCTGAATCCGTTGACCTTCAGGTAACTTTCCACAAACGGCCCTAACAGAAATGACCATACTGTACCCTGGTGATAAGCTTCGTCACGTTGTTGTTGCGGGCCGGTATATATACCATGATAGCGGCTGTTGTTAACGTCCAATGTTCGCAGCCCGTAAGGAGTCAATAAGTTTTTTCGCACTGCCCGTACGACGGCTTTTTGCTGTGATGGAGACAATGGTGAAAATCCAAGTGAAACAGCGAATATCTGATTCGGCCGGAGACTGTCTTCGACTGCGCCATCAGGCAAAATGCAGTCATTTAAGTAATTCTTGCTTTCGTTCCAGAATAGCTCGCAAAAACTGGTCCGGACTTTGTCCGCCATTGACTTATAGTCATCGGGACTCTTTACGGAGCTTTCCGAGTTTTCTATATCCCACTTGGCATCAAGCTGGGCTAAAAGGCAGAGAGCATTATACCACAGTGCGTTAATCTCGACTGCTTTTCCGCATCTGGGCGTAAAGGTGAGCCCTTCGTATTTGGCGTCCATCCATGTTAGCTGTGTTTCGTAATTACCTGCGGTTATAAGGCCATCTGTGTCGGCATGGATGTCAAACCGGGTTCCTTTATGGTAGGACTCTATAATCCAGCGGATTGTCGGCAGAAGCTCCTTATTGAAAGTATCTGAATCGCCGGTGGCCTTGAGATATTGAAAAGCCGCATTGATAAACCAAAGAGAAGCATCAACGCTGTTAAAGTAAGTTGTGCCGCTCCTGTCATCGAAACGATTTGGAATCATACCCTCATCCGCCGCTGAGGCGAATGTAGTCAGGACAGATTTCGCCTCGTCAAACCTGCCGGTTGACAGCAGCAGCCCCGGCAAAGAAATAAAAGCATCTCTGCCCCAGTCTGCAAACCAGGGGTAGCCGGCCAGAATAGTGGTTCTGTGGTGATTATTTGTGTGTCGTTTTGCAATAAAAGCATCGGCGGTCAGACAAAGTGACTCGAAATTCGATACTTGATTCCCATTATTCGATACTTTCATCGATAAGGCTTTTTGTTTTATGTTTTCCTGATGCCTCAGCAAATTTTTTCGAACTGTATCGATATTAAGCCCTGTCGGCTCTTCGGATTTGCGGGGGTATTGCGGTGGGCTCAGAGTTGCCCATAAAATAATTTTGCCCGGCTTTTCTATCCGCTGCTTGAAAAAGCCCGGGGTCCACAAGTCTTCGGTAAAATCCTGGCCCCTTTCTTTATTGTTGCGATATACAAAATTAAACCACCATTGACGATCAACGACAAAGTTCACAGATGGGCAGTTCAGCAATAACTCACAGCTATTCGGCACATCATGACGAACCAGAACGCTCTCGCCGAGCCGTTCGGAACATAACGGAGCGTGAGACTGCTGTAGAGTATGGAAGTCCCTGAGACCGATGAAAGGCCTTGAGACAAATTCCAGCGGTTCAGAAATCCTGATGAAATCATAGACTATGGCTATGGTATCTTTATCGCGGAGAAGATATATGGATTTAGTCAGTTTGAGTCTGCCCAGTTCGTAGTCGAAATGTACCCCGTAATCCTGTCTGAATTGTTTTAGAAGGGGAAATCCGGTCGGCGTGAATTTGTCTTTGAATTCGAACGTTGAAAGGTTAAATGACTGTCCTTCAACAATAATCATCTCCAGGCAATAGGCCAGCGCCATTATCCTGTTAACCGGAGGATTAAGGGAACCGATGAGCAGCCCGTGATATCCACTGGTATTACAGCCGACGATGGTCGATGATGAGTAGCTTCCGCGTTCGTTGGTCAACAGCCATTCTCTCGTCAATAAATTCTCAACAGGTTGGTTGGCAGTTGATATACGTACTTTTTCAGGATTGCTATTATGAGGCTTGTTGCGAAACATGGACCATCTACTATCAGTTTTTTGCAGTGCTAACACAATCTTACTCCGGAAAACGTCATCGTAGGAATATATCAGACCCCCTGGACATT
>JAVVFI010000115.1:0-13276 GCA_032250555.1 Sedimentisphaerales bacterium | reverse complement strand
CTGGAACGTTCTTTGACGGTACTCTAACTGGTACGGACATGCGTATATTTATGATCAATCCCGCTGGAATCGTCTTTGGTGAAAATTCCGTTATAAATGTTACACAATTGGTCGCTTCCGGTATTGGAATGTCGAACGATGCGTTCCACAATGTACTCACTGATGTAGCCAATAAGATGGTTTTTGATGATGGTGGTTCTGGTAATGTGGAAAACTATGGCTCGATCAATGCCACCAATAGTGTTTATCTTGTCGGTAAAAATGTTGGAAATTATGGAGATGGCTCTATTGTCTGCCCGGACGGTTTGGTAGTAATGGTTGCCGGTAATGAGGTAAAGCTGGGCCAGCCGGGAAGCTCTGTTATTGTTGATATGGCCAACGACTATGTTGGCGATCTCGATAACGAGCTTGATAACAGCAGTGGAATAAAGGCAAAGAATGTAGTCCTCGCAGCCGGTGATATGTGGGCCTCGGCTATCGAAACCGAGACCTTAAGGGCTGAGGCATTAGGCGATATCGTAATCAACAATGATCCCATAATGGCCTATGATGATGCCAGTTCCGATGCCGTTGCAACTATCGATATTATCGCAGGTGGCAATGTTACTATAGGAGATAATACAAATATAGAAGCTGTGGCCGAAGGTGATGGTGTAGATGATGCCATAGCCAGCGTCACGATTACTGCTGTCGGAAATGTCACTGCTATAAATGCTGATGATGATGGTGAAGATACGATAATAGGAGCATATGCTTATAATGGTTTAAATAACCGTGCAAATACTAAAATTGAAGCCGGCGGTGATGTCGAGCTGAAATCTGTAGATGATAATGTCAGAGTTCGTGCTTTTGCCGCCGGTCCTGATCCGGAAGATGAAATCATTGCACTTCCGGCTCTCTTAAATGAGGCTACGGTCGAAATTAAGGCTGCAAATCTTTATGAAACAAGTGTTAATAATGACGTTGAAATAGTAGCTCACGCTGCAACTGCCGATGAAAATAGAGCCAATGTGAAAATTACAACAACACAAGATGTGAAGTTGGAAGCAGGTAACCAGGAAGCTAAAATATATGCCTTTGCTTCTGAAGGCGTTACTAACACAGCCAATGTTAACGTTAATGCCCAAGGCACTGTTGATGTATTAATCACCGACTACGCTGGCAGTATTGATAATTATTCTGAAATAGGTGCTGAAGCCTGGGATGGCGAAAATAACTCTGCCAATACCACAATAACAGCCGGTACTGTTAATGTAATAAGCAATGCTTACGGTGGCGCTTCAATATTCGCTGGAGCTTATGATGGCGTTGACAATACCGCTGAAGTTTCTGTTACCACCGATGGCACCGGCGAAGGAGAAGGCGACATTGATGTAATAAGTCTTAGCAATGATGGAGTTGGCTGGGCTGAAATAGGAGCTTTCGCTGAGGAAGCACAAAACAGTAATTCTGCTACTGTTACACTTAATGCTGCCGAAGATGTTCAGGTGGAAGCTTATAATGACGGCGAAGCTTACGTAACGGCTATAGCAACGAATGACGATGAGAGCAATACCGCAAACGTTAATATCACCGCTGGTCGGAACATAGATGTAATCTCAGATGACGGAGGATTGGCGTGGATAAATGCCGAAGCTCACTATGGCTTCAATAATACAGCAGGTGTGGATATTACCGCCAACAACGGCCGTGTTTATCTGTACAGCAATGACGGTACTTCTCGAATAGATGCCGATGCTCAATATGCCTCTAATGACAATACTGCAACTGTTAATGTTACGGCAAAAGGCGAAAGTCTCGAAGAAGGTGATGATATCGGTGATGTTCAAATTATAACCGATAACGGAGGCGAAGCCTGGATAGATACTGAAGCCCGCTACGTTGAAAATAGTAACACAGCCACTACAACGATTAACGCCGATGAAGATGTGATAGTAAAAGCTGCTAATTACAGCGATTCACACGTAAGAGCTGTTGCCGACCATGACGATGAGAGCAATACCGCAAACGTTAATATAACGACTGGTGGCAATCTCGAGGTGAATGCTACCAATGACAGTGACGCATTCATTTTGGCCAAGGCCATTTATGGCTACGATAATACCGCCGGCGTTAACATTATGGCCGGTGGAGATGTTCTGTTATACTCTAATGGAAGTGGCTATATGACCAATGCCGACATAGACGCCGAGGCAGGATGGGCTGAGAATAATAACAAAGCCAATGTTACGATTAATGCCGGTGGCAATGTTGAAGTATCAGCAACCGAAGGCGGAGAAAATGATATAGATACCTATGCACACGACGGCTACAGTAATACAGCCGAGAGTATAGTTAATGCCGATGGCAATGTTGTGGTTAATGCTGGAAATGGAGGCTATGCTGAGATAGAAGCCTGGACTGACGGCGATTATTACTCAGAAAACGCTACAAGCACGGTTAATGTTAACGCAAGAGGCATTAGCGCCGATGGTGATATTATAATTACCGACGGTGGTTTGGTATTGGCCTATGCTGAAACTTATGATGATGCTGGAGATGCTGATGCTGCCGTAACTCTGGATGCCGAAAATAATGTTGAAGTAACCGACGGTGGTTACATAGTAGCCGAAGCCGGAGCTGGATATTATTCAGGCAGCGCCAATGCTGCTATTGATATTGATGCCGGCGGTAATATACTGATTGATGCCGATTATGATTTGGACGAAGATTATGCTGTTTCTACCTATGCTTGGGTATATAATGGTGATGAGGCAGTCGCGGACATTGATTTCACCGCAGGCGGTAATTTTACCGCACAGTACGGCAGCGAAATATTTGCTGAGGCTTATTCTGAGGGAAACCAGGGTGATTCTACCGCAAATATTGATATTATAACAGGCGGTAACGTTACTGTAGCACACGATAGCGAAATCGAAGCTTATGTCTCGAGCCCTGTGGATTCGGGAGATCCCATTGTCGGTAATACAATAGCAGGTGTTAAGATTGACGCTGAAGGTGAGGTTCTTGTAAAGAACGACAGCGCAATATATGCCGATGCTCAGGCTGAAGAAACCAGCACTACGGCTTATATTGATATTGACGCGGTTGGTGATGTCACTGTATTGGACTCCGACAGCGAAATAGTAGCTGAAAGTTTGTCAAACTTTTATTATGCCGAAGGTTCTTCCGCTTCCGATGCCGGCGTTGATATTCAAAGCTGCGCAAATGTTATTATTAACGGTTTGATCGGGGCCTATGCTTCTGTCTCTGAAAGTAGTTTTCATAACCCTGCAATAACGACTGCCGCGAGTGCAGATGTTTTAATTAAAGCCTATGAAGATGTTATCTTGAATAATCAGCTTCCCGGCCCTGGCATCCCGCAACTGAAACTGAGCATTCCCGGCCAGAACGGAATTATCGAAGCTGTTGCAAACGGTGGTGACAATAACACCTCCAGTGCCACTATTCTCGCCAGAAGCGATGTTATCGTAAACGATGGAATGAACAAAAATCAACAAGAGATATTAGCCGAGGCATATGATGGCACTGTAAATAACGCTTCAGTTAACATCGCAACCCGTGATATGAAAGAATTAATGATAAGGGATAAAGATGACAATTCGATAGACATAGGTGAAGGAGATATTCTTGTCAGCGGCCAAATAATGGCAAGTGCCTGGCAGGGAGATGAAAACAACGCCAATGTTGAGATTTCTGCTGCTCGTGATGTGATTGTAAACGGTGTAAAGTTTGTACAGGAGTATTCTGATGTAGATGATCAAATTACCCTCGGTAACTCTTACGTTGAAGAGCAAGGTGGCTTGATAAAAGCTCAGACTGGTGGTAATGATGTGAAAGAGGAAAACGACAGCAGCGTTGTCATTTTTGCCGGTCGTGATGTCACTGTAAACGGTGCGGAAGTTGAAATGCGTCAGGTCACGCCATTACCAACTATTACCCTTTTAGCCGTCAATGGCAGTAGCTCAGCAGGCGGTCAGATAGAGGCCAACGCGGGCTGGAGTGACTATAGCGAAAATACTGGTACTGTTGGTATTTATGCTCAGGGTGATGTTACCGTAAATGCTGCGACTATTACAGGTGGGCCGATGATTAATGGAGCGGGACAAGGTCAGGAAGCCCAGGTGATAGCCGGGGCGCATGGTAATGACAGCATAAATACTACAAGAGTTGACATCTCCGCTCAGGACGATGTTACTGTAGATGGCCTCATAAAGGCCCAGTCTGGCACAGGTCAGGGTTCTATAAGTGAGCACTATGCCGATGTAACGATTGCCGCCGGTAATGTGATTGCCGGAAATGGCTATATATCCGCCGATGCAGATGATACATTAGCTTTGATAGCCCAAGACAGTATTACACTACGAATCCCTGATGAGGATGATATTCTGATTGAAACAACACCCCCGGATCATTTCAATATTGAGCCTGATATCGAAGAAGGCTCCGTTAGCACACCGGTAGCGGACTTCGACTGGATCGACTGGCTCTGGTGCAAGGACTGTGAAGATGGAGATGATGAGCAGCCAATTCCCCCAACGCCCCCGGCTCCATTGGGCGTAGCACCGATTCCGACATTACAGCAGAGATTGTTCGAACAAGGCGGTTGTGCTGCACTAATGGAATGGTTGGCTAATGAAGTTGGTGTTGCAGTCGACATTCAGGTCTTCGTATCAGGCGCATTTGTTTCTTCTACCGATTGCCAGCCCTGTGAGAGCGCTGCAAAGCTTAAGAGGGCCGCTACCGTTTTGACCGACGAAGACGGCTCACGAATGGCTGCCATGAACCAGGTATTTAATCCTAATGTACCGTTCACGCCGGAAATGGCAAACTCGATTGCCACTGATACCGGTGAACAGTATGCTGCTGCAAGAGAGTACATTGATGCTTTAGTTCAGTATGTCGCTATACTGAACACTGAAATGGGCTCACCGGTAGCTGACTCTGTCGCCTATGTCATGGAAAAATACGGCTCAGGCATAACAGGCAGCGGTAACGAAGATATGGCTGCTTTCGTTGCTTCACGGTTGGAAAGCGGTGAAACTTACTCTCAGTAATTCTCCATAGAGAATTGAATTAAAGCAAAAGGTTTATTAACAGTCTTAAAGATAAGCCCGTCCCGAACAGGGGCGGGCTTATCTTTTTGGACCGTTCCAATACCTGATTACGCATAAATGAGAAATTATCCTTGACATGAAAGTAGGTGATTTGGTATAGATAATATTAGTGAAACTTTTGCCTGCGCAGTTGGGCATCTGTGGCTTTGAGAACATCAGGCAGGCGTAATTTTTGTATTTTTATCGAGGAGGAGCTATTGCGCATTCTGCCTTAGCACGCAGTTGAAGCAGTACTTTATGCTTTCTAATAAAGATTTCTTTACATTCCAGTGAGCAATCTCAATTAATATTCTTGGAAAGGGCCGTTATGTCTAAGAAACAGATTAAATTAACCTGTTTTGCTGTAATGTTGAGCCATGTATTTACACTCACAGGATATGCTGCCGAGAATCCTGATCTTATTGGCTGGTGGAAATTTGATGATGGCTCCGGCACTATCGCGGCAGACAGCAGCGGAAATGACATACAGGGTGTGCTTGTCAGTGATCCGGTTTGGCGCCAGGATGGTGTGCACAATGGATGTTTGTTCTTCGATGGAGACCAGGCGCATGTCCGGATTACCCATCAGGATAGTCTTAATCCAGCCGACGGCAGCTTCACGGCTCTCTTCTGGGCATATCTGGAGACAGCCCCGGGTACCAGTGGATCCACCAACTGGGACCTCGCTGTGAATAAAAGAGATTCAGGCAGTGTAGGATATTACATAGGAGCCGACAGAAATCAGGGAAATGCCGACCAGTCCGGATACCGATTCATGTTGGGAGATATCGACGCGAACAGGAAGGACACTCCCTTTGTCACGGTGCCGTTGGGAGAATGGGTTTTTGTGGCTGCCGTTCTGGATAGAGATCAGAACCAGCAGAAAATATCCGTTGATGCAGGGCAGACCTGGGCGACCACCACTCCGCCGCCCGGGCCTATTGCACCGGCCCAGGACCTTGGGATTGGATGGGATATCGGCCTGAACAATTACTGGTTCCATGGGAGAATCGATAATGTGCTTCTCTACGACGTGCCGCTGTCGGCGCCGGAGATTCTTGCTGTTATGGAAGGCGGTGGCGATGGATATCCGTTTGCGCTGCGTCCCGTACCGGCCGATGGGGCATTACTGGAGGACACTTGGGCAAATCTCTCCTGGATACCGGGAAGTTTCGCCATCTCGCACGATGTGTACTTTGGAACCGGCTTCGACGACGTGAACGATGGAGCCGAAGCAGCTTTCGTCGGTAACATAAACGTAGCTTTCCAGGCGGTCGGCTTCCAGGGTTTTCCCGCCCCGGACGGACTTATTCCCGGCACAACGTACTACTGGAGGATTGATGAAGTCAACGATGCTGATCCCAATAGCCCGTGGAAAGGCGACATCTGGAGTTTTACGATTCCTTCTAAGAAAGCCTATAACCCATATCCCCCTGATGGAGCCGAATTTGTTGACCCCAACATTACAATGAGCTGGACGCCAGGTTTCGATTCCAAACTCCACACAGTGTACTTTAGTGAAAATATTGACGAGGTGAATAATGCCTCTGCGGGTGTTCCCCAGACAGCGACAACTTATCGTCCCTTCTTTGGCCCTCTTGATTTGGATAAGATTTACTACTGGCGTGTTGATGAGTATGATGCCGTCACCACGCATAAAGGCCATATCTGGAGCTTCCAGACAAAGCCCTTTATACCGATTGCGGATCCGAATCTAATCGGCTGGTGGACCTTTGATGAAGGCTTTGGCAGTACCGCTCTGGATTGGTCCGGCCATGGAAATGACGGCACCCTTGTTGATAATCCTCAATGGACCGAAGGATACACCGATGGTGCGCTGGAATTTAACGGCTCGAATTATGTTACTATGAATGATGTAGCTGATGACATAACGAATGACGATATCACGCTCAGCGGCTGGGTTAAAACAACCGACAGCCACGGGCTTTGGTTGTCTTCCAATACGGCCACCGGTAATGTTGCCCTCTGGGCTATCGACCAGGGACAAGCAACAATGTATGATGGAGCCGACAGCACATACGAAGGTTATTCCAATACAGAGGTAAACGATAACGAATGGCATATGCTCACCTATGTACGCAGCGGGTCAACCGGATATATATACGTTGATGGAGTTCAGGAAAACACTCACCCCGCCGCATATAGTTTCAGCCCTACCGACCGCTGGTCTATAGCACAGGAATGGGACAGCGGCACCCCGAGCGATTTTCTAATCGGTACCGTGGACGATGTCCGCATCTACGATAAGGCATTAACGGCCGATGAGGTTAAACAGCTCATGAGAGGCGATCCGTTGATTGCATGGGACCCGACCCCGAGAAATAAATCAACCGTGGATATCAAGAAAGCAGCCGAACCTCTCAGATGGTCGCCGGGAGAGAATGCGGCTCAGCATGATGTATATTTCGGCACTGATAAAGAAGCTGTGAGTAATGCCGATGCATCCGATACGACCGGTATATATCGAGGCCGGCAGGCTGCGGCTGATTATACTCTCTCCGAAGGCGTTGAATGGGGCGGCGGTCCGTACTACTGGCGAATCGATGAGTATAATAAAGATGACTCTATCAGCAAAGGTGCTGTCTGGAGCTTTACAGTAGCTGATTATCTAACAGTGGATGATTTCGAGTCCTACAATGACCTTAACGAAGATGAACAAGGCAGCAATAGGATATATCTGGCCTGGATAGACGGATTCGACAACCCGGCCATAAACGGCTCTATCGTCGGTTACGCTAATCCTCCTTTTGCCGAGCACACCATCGTTCACTCTGGCTCCCAGTCGATGCCGTTTACCTATGACAACGCCGTTGGGATATCTGAGGCGATTTTAACATTGACCGACCAGCGTGACTGGACCGCCGAAGGTGTTGGCGTTTTGTCGATATGGTTCTACGGAGACACCTCTAATGTAGCTGAGTCGATATATGTTGCTCTCAACGGCACCGCAGTGGTTTCTCATGATGATCCTGATGCAGCGTTAATAAATACCTGGACACAGTGGACTATCGATCTGACACGCTTTGCAGATCAGGGTGTAAACCTTGCAAACGTAAATTCGATTACCATCGGCCTTGGCAATAAGAACAATCCCGTTGCCGGCGGTAAAGGCCTGATATTTTTCGATGATATCAGGTTGTATCGACCTGCACCTTAGCGTGTAATTGATTGCCTGATACATTTTACATTACTGAGCAGCATCTTCCTGGCGCGTCACGATAGGCACATAGCCTGCTTCCAGATCCTTCGGAGGAGCTGGATCTAATCTTGCCAAAATTCACTTGGTAGGTGGTGTTTGAGTTCTTCTTGCCAGTTTAAGGTGACATGGATTTGCGGCCGGACCGAATCTCTTGGATCGTAAAGCATGATAAATCGACCGTCCGGTCCGATGTCATATGTCCTGCACTTAGCGCAGCTATAGTACTCATCATCGAACAGAATCAGGGTATCGACAACTTTGAATTCAGGCTTGCTTTCGATTTTAGCCGCAATGACTTTTTTATTATTGCGATAGTACAATTCGCTACCGTCGGGAGACCACAATGGTTCCCGACCGCCGTCACTGCTTACAGCCGCTTTCGAGCCAGGACCGGGATAAGGTTTGACGAAAATTTCGGATCGCCCGGTTTCCTCGGATTCGTAAGCTATCCATTTACCGCATGGTGACCACGCAGCTTTTCGCTGGAAATGTTCGGTTGTTTCGAACGGGACCGGCTTGACATCATTTTGGTCTGAAAGTGCTATAGTATATATATCAAGTTGTTCGGACAAGTACATTTGGATGGCAAGCTGCCGACCGTCGGGTGAGGAGTCATTAAGTTTCGAAAGGCCCATGACCAGACTCCACCGGACGGCTGACTGCTCCTTCCTGTCCCAGCGAAAGAGACCTTCTGGCGTTGAGTAAAAGAGCGTTTGGCCATTGCTGCCTGTCCAGACAGGATTATAGCCCTTCTGGTCGTGTGTAATATCGGTGGTTGTCCCACGGATGCTGTCGTATAGCCAAATGTCCTGGTTGTTGCCTGCATAGGAGCACAAAGCGACACAGGCGCCATCGGGGGGATACAGCGGCCTCGTGATAATTGCGTAGCGGTACTGGTAGAGGCTCACGGCTGCCGCGGCGTGTTACCCAGGTTGGCTGCAGCTTCCGCGTGTCCCATTTGCCGGGGATATAAGCCAGCGTTCCGTTTGCTGAGACTGCGAATTGAGATACTCCCGTACTCGCGGACCACACTTCTGAGGCAACCAGCCGATGCGAACCTTCGAGTGTGAGACTCTGCGGATCGAAACGTGCGGAGTAGAGAGACCAGTTGCGAGAATAGATAATATAACCTTCGGTGTCGCAACGTGCATAGGAAGAGCCTTCCAGCAGGACGGTTCGCCGACCGCTTTGAAGCTCCAATAGTTCTACGCGCGCGTCGCTGCCATAGCAGACAAAGAGTAAAAATTCTCCATCTGGAAGAATTTGCGGCCAGCGGTGTGCCCGGTCTCCGGCGTTCGGATCGGTTGCAGTAATGGGTTCAGGATTCCCGCCTGATGCTTCAATACGGCAGAGTGGGCCGGCGGCGTTCAGTGCAAAAATGATTTGGTCGTTGGCTGTCCATGTTCCGCCGCGAAAGTCAGGAGCTTCTGCAAGCGTTACCGGCGTGCCGCCGCCAACCGCAACCTTCTTGAGTTTACGATTATAATGGTCCTCAAACGCGAGCCATTGTCCATCCGGCGAGAAAAAAGGACCGATCGCGGCTTCAGTTCCTTCCAGTATGCGGGTCTCGAATCCATCGAGCCTGCGTAGGAAAATACGCCGCCTGCCGTCGCTATCTTCGGCTGCATATGCTAATGTTTTCCCGTCCGGTGAAAATGCCAAAGTTTGATGAAGCAGACCAACGTCCGGGTAGCTGTTACCACGCTCGATCGCAAACTTTGTGACCTCCGGCGACGTCACAGGTCTGCCCGACATTATGTTATGCAGGATAAAAGAGCCGGCAAGAATACTAAATACAATGCATGTAATTGCTATGGCAGCAAGTTTCATCCTGGACCTGGGTTTCACTGAATCGGTCTTATCATGTACAGGAGACGCAAAGCTTGGAGGGGTAAGAGTCTCACGTATCTCCAGTGATGCATCGCCCAGGTGTTGAATACGATTGTGCGGTTCTTTTTCAAGGCATCTGCGCAGCAGGACTTCAATATTAGCAGGAAGGTCACTCGGCAGCAGTAGCCAGTCCGGATCCCGTTCTAGGACATGGGCAATGGTGTCGCTGACAGTTGGTCCCTCAAAGGCGAGTCTGCCGGTTAGCATTTCATACAGTACACAACCGAAGGACCAAACGTCGGTTCGATGGTCAAGGGGGTGGCCGCGCGCCTGCTCCGGACTCATATAAGCAGGTGTGCCTACCAGGTGCCCTTGCTCTGTGACGACCGTTTGGCTGGATTCGTCGTGCGGTTCAACCTCTTTGGCTATGCCGAAGTCGAGAATTTTAGCTTTGCCTTCCGGGCTGATTTTCACATTGCCGGGTTTCAAATCACGGTGGATGATTCCTCGTTCATAAGCTGCTGCCAATGCTTCGGCGATTTGTTGACCTATGAGAAGGGCCTCCTTTATTGCAAGTGGGCCTTTTTTGAGTTTCTGATACAGTGTTGGACCGGTGACATACTCGAGAATCAGATAGTTAGTTCCATCCTCCTGCTCGACAATGTCATGAATTATTCCTATATGGGAATGATTCATGGAGGCCAGTAGTTTCGCCTCGCGTTCGAATCTGGCTCGTGCTCTCGGATCGTCACTCAGATGTTTCGGCATTGCTTTAACAGCAACTTGTCGATCCAGCGTTGTGTCGTGAGCTTTGTAAACTATCCCCATTCCGCCGCGCCCTACGACCTCGGAAATTTCGAACTTGCCGATGTGTTTGCCTACGAGGTCCATGTCGGCCGGCGCCGCCGGGAATTCATCTGGCTCTACATGCTGCAGTAAATCCAATAGAGAGCTGACTTGAAGGCAGTTGTGTATGATCTTGCGGAGTCGATCCTGCAGGGGCGAGTAGTCCTTTACAAATTCTTCCAGATCAGGCTGCTCACCCTTAAGGCAGGCTTCGACATATTTCTGTGCTGCCTCACTTAAAGCACTTTCATGTTTATCGTATGAAGTATCCACCATCAGGAATTCTCAAACTCATTTGCCAGCGCCACAATAGCGCGGGGAAGTAGTTTCGCCACGGCAGCAGGACTCTTTTTCATACGCTCAGCTATTTGCTCATGAGTCAGACCTTCAATCTTGGCCAGAAGCAGAACCTTGCGATAGTGGCCCTTGAGACGGTCCATGGCTTTTTCCAACCTGTCAAACTCTTCTCGCTTGACAAGTAAGACGCTCGGGGTGGTAGTGACTATAGGAACAGATCCATATGGTTTTTGACAGGAGCTTTTGTTCTCGTCATCTTCGAGTTGAACCTGGCGGCGAACATCCCTTTTGGCTGCATGAATATGATCTACACGATCTCGAATTCTGTTCTCAGCTATTTTAGCCAGCCATCGCATGAAATCTCCGTCTTTGTGATATCTGAAATCCTTCAGACTGGTCACTGCTGCTATCATCGCATCCTGGACCAAATCCATGGATTCCAGTTGTGCGCGAAGCTCCGTACCGGCACGCAGTCTAACGATGCGTCGAATTCGCTCTGCATAGATATTGCACAACTGTTCCAGCGCGAATCTGTCACCTTTCTGTGCCGATGACACCATTTGATGTGTGTTCTGGTTCTCTTTCATACTCAAGGTCCGTTAAATCTTTCGGCTGCAATATCTTACAACAATCATAACAATATTGAAAAAAAATGTCAATAAAGTGTCAAGTTTCGCGAGTTTTACCGCTATTAAAGATAGACTGACGTACCAGGCAACGTAAACAAGTATTGTTCTTTAAGGAGTAATTACGATGAACACCAACTTATCGAAGAAGGCCGTTTTAGCATGTTTTGTCATTCTTAGCATGTTATCTAAAGCTAATCCCACTGCCAGGGCGGATTTCATTTTTGATCAACCGGTAAACATGGATTCTCCGTTCAATAGTGGAAGCGATGATTACTTCATTTGTATCACACCGGACGGATTGACAGCATGCTTCAGTTCAACTCGTCCCGGCGGTTATGGCAGTGACGATCTATGGATGGTCACTCGCTCGACCAAAGATGAGCCGTGGGGGCAGGCCGTAAATCTCGGTGAATCTGTAAACACAAGCGCATCCGAAGCTTATCCAAGCCTATCGTCAGACGGTCTAACGCTGTTCTTTTCGGAAATGCTCAATACCACCGTCACTAAACCAATTCGAGCCGGCGGGGTTGGCAGGCGCGATTTATGGATGGTAACACGGCCTAATGCCGATAGTGACTGGGGAATTCCGACAAACCTCGGCCCGGTTGTAAACAGTACCAGGGACGACCAGGGCCCCTGCATTTCCTATGATGGATTGAGCTTATACTTCTTTTCTACTCGTCCCGGAGGCTCCGGCTTGCAAGACATATGGGTTGCTACACGTCCATCGATAACAAGCCCATGGGACGAGCCGGTCAATCTCGGGCCAAATGTAAACAGTTATGACCTCGACGCTGATGTAAGTATTTCACCGGACGAGCTGACGCTCTTCTTTTCATCATGGGGCCGGCCCGGGAGCCGGGGTAATTTGGATATATGGTTCATGACCAGGAAAAGTAAAACAGATCCATGGGACCAGCCGCGGAATATGGGAACCCCTGTCAATACATCGACCACCGAGGGAGGTCCCTTCTTTTATGCCGGTGGACCCTCTTTAATCTTTACTTCCTATTCAAGACCAGGACACGGCGGCTTCGATTTCTGGGAAATGCCTATAACTCCTGTCGTCGATTTCGACGACGATGGAAAAGTAGATTCGGCAGATGTTTGCATACTTATTGACCATTGGCATACCGATTACCCAGCTTGCGACATCGCACCGGCACCGTTCGGCGACGGAATTGTGGATGTTAAAGATCTCATTGTCCTTTCCGAACATTTATTTAAGGCAGTTCCACCGGCCGAATAAGTTGCATGTGGATAAACATTTATAACAAAAGGTCATAATTACATTACTTCTCTTTTGCTAAAATGGTCGGCAGTTCGGGAGACTGCCGGCCTTTATTCTGTTGCTGGAG
>JAVVFI010000114.1:0-13293 GCA_032250555.1 Sedimentisphaerales bacterium | reverse complement strand
ATCGACCTTCAGGCGTTTGGTACGAACCTTGCAAATGTAAATTCGATTACTCTCGGCCTTAGCTCGGTTACCGGCGGAACAGGCATGATGTACTTCGACGATATCCGGCTGTATCCACCTGCGCCGTAAACGGCTATTGGCTGTTATGTAAAAATATGCAGCTAATGTAGCAGTAGATTTGTAAATTCGGGGCCTATACTTATCCAGTATAGGCCCTTTTTTACTGACTATTTGGGGTATTCGTTATTATACTATGTCGGTAATGTTTTTTTCTTTTATTCGTAAGTTTTGTGTGTTAGACTACCTTTTCTTTTGTTAAGGAAAGAATGCCATAGAAAGGATGCTATGAATCAACCAAATACGCAAACCTACACAGATCGAATAAAAGTTTCCGGTAAATACGAAACGGCGGCTGTTCAGGACAAACTAAGCGTAGCGGGGACGAGATTTCACTTCATCGGCATCGGCGGAATAGGGATGAGCGGGCTGGCACAGCTTATGATGAAAAACGAGGCGATTGTAACCGGCTCAGATGAAACACTAACCGATATTATACATGGGCTTCGGCAGAAGGGAGCCGAAATAACAATCGGCCACCGGGAAAGGAACCTCAAGGTGGGTACGAATGCGGTTGTTATCTCGGCGGCAATAAAAGAAGAAAATCCGGAATTAAAATTAGCACGGCAGCGAGGATACAAAGTCTATAAATACGCCCAAATGCTGGGGCAGTTAATGGACTGCTATGAGGGCATCGCAGTAAGCGGCACCCACGGCAAAAGCACAACGAGCGGATGGCTTACTTACGTACTCAAAGAGGCCGGCCTTGAACCAAACTTTATAATTGGGGCGGAAGTCAGCCAGTTAGGAACCTCGTCGGAGGCCGCGGACGGTAAATATTTCGTGGCCGAGGCGTGCGAATATGACAGAAGCTTCTTAAACTTAAAACCGAAAATCGCCTGCATACTGAATATCGAGCAGGACCACCTGGACTATTATAAGGACGAAGATGAGATAGTCGAAACTTTTAGCGAATTCGCCCTTGGCCTAAAGCCGGAAGGCGTGTTGATTGCCAACGGACAGGATAAAAACGTAGCAAAAATTATCCGGCGAATTGAAAATCAACTGTATTGTAAGACTTTCGGGCTGGATGATAACTGCAATTTTTACCCCGGAAATATCTCATTAGATGACGGCCTTCATACCTTTGGCGTTTATCATAGTGGTAAATTGTTGGGGGCTACTCGGATTTCCGTGCCGGGCGAGCATAATATTCTAAACGCATTAGCTGTAACAGCAATGGCGGTCAGCGCAGGGCTGGAGCCTGAGCTGGTACTCGAATTGCTGCCGGGCTTTACAGGCATTGACCGCAGGCTGATGTTGAAGGGGCAGTTCGGCGAAATTACGGTTCTTGACGACTATGCTCATCATCCGACAGAAATAAGGGCATCGCTGCAGGCGATAAGGCAGAAGTATCGACCGAAACGAATCTGGTGTGTTTTTCAGCCCCACCAATACAGCAGAACAAGATTTTTGCTTGATGATTTCGCAGAAAGCTTTAAGCTTGCCGATATAACAATCGTGCCGGAGATTTATTTCGTCCGGGATTCGCTGTCGGCCAAAAAAGAAATTAACGCCCAAATACTTGCCGAAAGGATACGGGCCAACGGAAACGAGGCGTTATTTATAGATGGCTTTGGGCCTATTTGTGATTACTTACAGACCAATGCCGCCGACGGCGATGTTGTAGTAACTATGGGTGCAGGTGATATTTGGAAAGTTGCAGATGAATATATTCAACGGGTTGGAAGAAATAGTTGAGACTGATTATCCGTTAGCGAAGCGGACATGGTATGGACTCGGGGGGGCTGCGGATTATTTTATCAGGCCGAAAACGGTCGAGCAGCTTAAAGAAGTCGTCCGGCGATGCACTAAAAACAATATCCGGATCTACGTTATGGGCTTCGGCTCCAATCTGCTGGTCAGTGACAAAGGGCTGCGAGGAGCAGTGATAAAGCTGGAAGCCGAGCAGTTCTCACAGATAGAATTCGACGGTGAAGAGGTTACCGCCTGGGCGGGTGCCGAACTAAGCAAGCTGGTTTTGACGTGTGTGGAAAAAGGACTGTCTGGCATCGAGGCTCTGACAGGAATACCCGGCTCCGTCGGCGGAGCTGTGAAAATGAATGCCGGCGGCAACTTCGGAGATTTCGGGGCCGCGGTGGAAGCCGTCACACTGATGGACAGTGATGGTAACGTTTTTGAAAAGAGCAAACCGGAGCTTGTTTTCGACTACCGCCGAACAAATATCACGGCAAAATTCATTCTAAGCGCCCGGCTGAAACTTAATGAGTCCGACTCAGAGCAAATCATGCGGACTGTAAAAGAAATATGGATTTATAAAAAGAATAATCAGCCGCTAAACACGAAAAATTCCGGCTGCATTTTCAAGAACCCGCGCGATGGTTCGGCGGGCGCTTTAATAGACAGGGCCGGCCTCAAAGGACTTCGGATCGGCGGGGCCGTAGTCAGTGAGAAGCATGCAAATTTCATAATCGCCGAAAAAGAATGCACAAGCAGCGACGTCATGAAACTTATAGAGACCATCAAAGAAAAGGTCAAGGAACAGTTTGACGTCGAGCTTGAGCTTGAAGTCGAGATATGGGATTGAGGAACCGCAAACAACAGTGAACGGCAAATTAAAAATAGCTGTCCTTACCGGTGGAATCGGATCCGAACGGGACATAAGCCTTCAAAGCGGGCATTGCATTTCGCAGGCGTTAATAGCCGGCGGCTTTGATGTAGTTACATCAGACATTCAACCGGATAATCTTGATATATTGGAAGATAACAGCATCGATGTGTTCTTTCCTGCGCTGCACGGTAAATTCGGGGAAGATGGTCGGCTACAGCAAATACTACAGGACAAGTCTCTTGTATATACGGGAAGCGGGCCGGCCGAAAGCAAACTGGCGTTCGATAAAATGGCAAGCAAAAAACTCTTTGCCGGCATGGGCGTGGCTACACCAGCGGCGATTGAGTTTAACGCAGATTCTGATATCAGGCAGCTTGAGATACAATTGAAGTCACTTGCAGACAGATACGTTGTCAAGCCCATAAGGGAAGGCAGCAGCGTGGGTGTTAGAATCGTTACCAACGTGCAGGAAGTTATCAGCACCGCAGAGCAAACTCTAAATGAGTTCGGCGATTGTATGATTGAACAATTCATCCCGGGCAAAGAAATAACAGTCGGCATATTAGAAGAGCAGACGCTTCCAATTATCGAGATTCGAAGCAACGCCGACTTTTATGATTATCAGGCAAAATATATTGACGAACAAACCCAGTACCTGTTCGATACGATCAACTCGCCGGAACTGACAACTCAAATCCAACAGGATGCGATGGACTGTTTCCGTGCACTTGGCTGTCGGCACTTTGCGAGGATTGATTTTATCCTGAGTGATGAGCCAATTGCCTACGCTCTGGAGGTTAATACGATTCCGGGTTTTACAACACATTCACTTTTGCCCAAGGCAGCGGAGAAGGCGGGATTAACGATGAGCGAATTGTGCTCTAAAATCGTCGAAGCCGCGTATTCCCCACTCCTCAGGCATTAAGCTTGATACGATATTATGGCTGCCAAAAGGAAAAACACAAAGAGCAAGTCGAAAAGAATATCATTGAAGTCCGGTACTCCAAAAAGGAAGAATACAAAAAATCGCCTCCGGCTCGTTACGAGTTTGATAAGCTCTTTTAAGATTTCATTTATGGTCTGTATTTTGGGCGGAACAGCAGTTGGTCTTTTATATTTAGATAAATATAGAAAAGAAACCACCCCACCCATTGAAGGCGAGGAGATAGAGCTGGAGTTAGTGGATGTCCCGGCATGGGTAAACGACGAACTAAAGCAAAAAGCGCTTACAGCGGCAATAAGTGATTTAGAGGATTTAAGAATCGATGAAAATGCAGCCGGCCTGGTGCAGCAGAATATTGACAGGCGGTTTGCCTGGATGGATGACGTAAAAGTGCAGACCACCCACAGTGCACTGCTCATCGAAGGGCGCTGGCGAAGACCCATAGGACTGGTTAAATCTGGAAGGCGCAGCTTTTACGTGGACGCCGAACAGATAGTGCTCGATTTTGTGGAAATGCCGGGCATGCCGACAGTTGAGATAACGGGATTAGCGGCGGCGAGAAATATACCTCCTTTGGGCGAGGTTTTAGAAGGCGAGGACCTCGCGGCGGCTATAACTCTGTTAGACCGGCTTGAACGACGCGACAGAGATGAAGAAAAACCGTTACTCAGCGAAATCAACAGGCTCGACGTGAGTAATTTTGACGGCAGAAAAAACCGCAAGCTTCCACACATCGTTCTATATGCACAGGATGACACCCAAATTATGTGGGGAGCTAAGGTAGGCGAGTGGCAGCGGCATCTGGAATCAACCGACGAGCAGAAAATAGCGAAGCTTTACAGCTATTACAAAGAATTCGGCACACTCTCAGGAGGCGTAAAATTCATCAATCTGTGCGACCCGCTGGACGACATCCCGCAGCCGATTGATAAGTATTAACCACCCATAAAAGCGTTTAATGCAAAGGCAAGGTCGTTGTAGCGGTAGGGAATTTGGAACTCTTCGCAGATGGATTTAAGTTTTTTTAGAACAGCCTCGCTCAATTCGCTCTGGAAATCCGCATCGGCACTGCAGCAAAAGATTCTACAGCCAGCAAAACGGTGCCCATAAACTTTACATTTGCCTTCTATGTTGTAAGGGCACCTGCTTGTCGTCATCGGCATTACATTCTCTTCGCCGAGATTTGCAATCAGGTACATCAATTCCGGCCTGGTAATAAAAAGGCGGTGGTCGAAGCCCTCGAAATCACAACATTTTCCGCAAGCACTGCATTGGCCTGTGAGTTGATTATTTTCGCGGATTTGAGCATCCAGCCAGTCGTATATTTCAGCTACTTTTTTGCAGAGTCGTCTGTTTGCCCCGTATCCCGCCACCATTTTTTGTTCCTTTTGATTTTTTCGATTTCTTCGCAGGTATAAATTTTGCCTCTGTTAATACCGGGACATTTTTCCGCCGCTTTATTCCATTCGTCAGGCTTGGATAGATTGTCAGACCAAAAGGGCCATGTCCTGCACTGGCTCGGACGGACGGGATAAATAATACATCTTCTCTCGCCATCTATATTTCGCAGAAAAATACAATCCCTGGTTGTATAATGTTCGATAATCGTTGTTCGAAGACTCACGCGCCTGAGATACTTCTGGCGCAGCTCATCTTTTGTCATCTTCAGAAAATCCGCTATGAACTCAATCTCCGGCTTCGTAACCCAGATATAGCCTTCCCCCGGCCCGGAGCAGCAACGCCCGCACTGTATACATTCAAAATGCAAACCTGCAATATACCACGGCATACTATTACCATCAATCATCCGACAAATCTGATTTTAGCCACTCTGCAACTTGGTCTACAAATCCTCGGGCACTTTCAAATGTATGGCGGGCATTATCTTCTGATATTGAAAAGTTAGACTCATAGTCACCTAATTGTCTCTCGTCAAAAATAATATTCAGGTCTCTACCCAGCCGTTTATCAAAAATTTCTGTTTTCACAAAATACCGACCAAAAGCAGAAATAACAGCTTTGTGCGAAGTAAAAGTCATTTTCTTTTTAAGCAGAGCCGCCTCTGCCAAATAAAACATAGCATAATATGACCGCGAAACAGCAGAGTCATAATCACCGTCCTGAATCAATAACTCCGCACTTCTCAAATATCTGCGGGCTTTTTCAATAAGCGATTGAATCTGACTCATACGGTTATACCTTCCCTACGGACATTTATAAGAAAAGGACTTTCGATTTTATCGAAATTACTCTCAGAAACCGGATATACCGCTATCAGAATATTATGCTCAAGATTCATATCTGTAAATATATCGGCCATTCGGTCGATCTCTTTGCAGGGTTCAACCGCACCTGCCAGCACAACGGCCAGATCGATGTCCGAATGTTCGTCATTGGCCTGACCTCTTGCATAAGAGCCATAGAGTACAACTTTTTTAAGCCGCTGCCCGTAAAGATCGGATATCTGCTGTTTGAACTCTTTAAGTATCGGTTCTATTTCCATAACGTATCTCTGTACATTCTATTCTTTAATTATACAAAAATCCGCCTGCCATAGCAACCGCCCTATTGTGAACATTCAAAACACAAATCAGCAACATGGCAGAATAAATTGTCGTACGCAGTACATACTAACAATTATCCTGACAATCCAATAGTTTTTATCATCAACTCGGTTGCTTTGACCATGACATGTATTAGAACCGAAACATTGTTCTTGTTTTCAGAACGAAGCAAGGTATGAGTCCTGATATTAACAGACGTTATGAGTTTGTCATTTTCTAATAAACAGAAGAATGGCTGTTTATCTCCAAAACAGTCTTTTACTGATTCAATCTGATTAATATCTGGACACTGTAGAGCATCGAAAAGGGTTTTCAATCTATTGTCAATGTCGCCACCTTGTCCTGATATGGCACCGGGTTCTTCTGGCCATAATATTGTTATGTCAAGCAGACAAATAAATTTCAGCACACTGGACACCAAGGGCGCAAAAACCACACCATCAACCTCTTTAAGCACCGACAGTTCTCTTCCAGAAGTCAAAAAAAATTCTTCACAACCTTTTAGTGGCTCAATATCCCATAGCCTCTTCATCTGAGGATGAAAATATTCCCGTATATTATGCTTGTCTTTAGTACCAGCATTTGACTTTAAGGGACCATCATATTTAAGATAAAATTCTATACGACACTCTTTATCAACCTATTGATATTTTCAAAACAGCTACCTGTAATTTTCTCATCTGGATTCCCGCTTCCGCGGAAATGATATAAAACGTAAAGAATAACTTTTTTCTTACCACTTCAGGACGGCGCCGGTGTCGGCGCTGGTAGCCATTGATGCATATTTTCCAAGGCAGCCTTCTGTTATTTTAGGTTTCGGAGGGCTCCATGCCTTCTTACGCTCGGCCAGCTCATCATCGGACAGCTTTACGCTTATCTTGTTGCCGGGGATGTCGATTTCAATTATGTCACCGGCTTTTAATAATCCGATAGGCCCGCCTACGGCCGCTTCCGGGCTGATGTGGCCGATACAGGCGCCTCTTGTTCCGCCGCTGAAACGCCCGTCCGTAATAAGGGCAACGGATTCGCCCAGACCCGCGCCCATGATGTAGCTTGTGGGGCTCAGCATTTCCTGCATACCCGGTCCGCCCTTCGGGCCCTCGCAGCGAATTACTACTACATCGCCTTCCTTTACCTTACCGGCAAGGATACCGTCGCAGGCTTCTTCCTGACTTTCGAATATCACAGCAGGGCCTGTATGTGTAAGCATCCCGGGTACAACGCCGGCGGCCTTAACAACACAGCCTTTGGGGGCAAGATTGCCTTTTAGAATTGCCAGCCCGCCTGTCTTTGAATACGCATTATCGAGCGGACGGATAACCTCGGCATCCTTAATCTCGGAATCAGCAATATTCTCTCCGAGTGTGGCGGTGGTTGCCGTCATGCAATCCGTATTCAGGAGATTCGGAAGTTTACTGATTTCTTTTAATATAGCGTTGATACCGCCGGCTGCATTGACATCTTCTACATGATATTTGCTCGACGGAGATACTTTGCAGATGTTGGGGCATTTGGCGGAGATTTCATTTATGCGTTCGAGATCGTATTTTATGCCCGCTTCATTGGCAATTGCCAGCGCGTGCAGGACGGTATTGGTCGAGCCGCCCATTGCCATATCCAGAACAAAGGCATTGTCCAATGATTTTTCGGTGATGATATCCAGCGGTTTGATGTCCTTTTCGATGAGGGTAACAATCTGCCTGCCCGCCGCTTTATAAAGGTCCTGTCGTTTGGGATCAACAGCCAAAATTGTTCCATTGCCGGGCAGCGCCATCCCGATACCCTCACAAAGGCAATTCATCGAGTTGGCCGTAAACATTCCCGAGCAGCTCCCCTGGCTCGGACAAGCATTTTCTTCAAGCTCTTTAAGACGGCCTTCGTCAATTTTGCCGGCGTTGAATTCAGCTACGCCCTCGAATATGCTGATAAGGTCAATCGTTTTTCCATCTTTTGTTTTGCCCGCGGCCATGGGACCTCCGGAGATGAAAATAGTCGGGATATTCAGTCTGACCGCGGCCATTAACATTCCGGGTATGATTTTGTCGCAGTTGGGGATGCAGATAAGACCGTCAAAACAGTGCGCACGCGCCATGGTCTCAACAGAATCGGCAATGATTTCGCGTGAGGCCAAAGAATATTTCATACCAGTATGACCCATAGCGATACCATCGCAGACTGCTATCGTATTAAACTCGAAAGGAGCCCCGCCAGCCTCGCGAACAGCATCTTTAACAGTTTTCGCCACCTTATTGAGATGAACGTGGCCCGGCACTATTTCGCAGAAGCTGTTGGCGACGCCGATGAACGGCTTGTTGATATCCAGGTCCTTAAGACCGCAAGCATGAAGCAGGCCTCGGTGAGGGGCCCGCTGGAATCCCTTTTTGACTGTATCACTTTTCATAATCCGGTTTCTCCAAAAACAATTGACAAAATAATCTAAAAACCAAATTTTGAATTCTAACCTCTACTTGAAGGTAAATAAAGAAAAATCGTTGTTTTTGAATAGAGCAAATGTATAATCGGCTCTTGAATTCGCCACAAAACCAGTTATTTAAAGGGAGAAGTCGTAATGAGACAAGTCAAAACCTGTGGTTTTGCCGCATTAGCTGTAATCTGCGTAATGCTTATGGCGGCCGGCTGTGCAGACCAGGCCGAAACCACTATCCAGACCGACATTAAACCGCAGGAACAAAAACCGACAGTACAATCGGAGTTGAAATTAGCCCCGGCCGGCCGGATGACTTATAAAGTCACAACAGACAGAGAAAACGGTGTTTTATGGGAAGGCCCTTTGGAAAACAAGCCAAAGAGCTTTATCGGCGGGCACACCGGTAACAAAATCGAATTGACCTTTACCAGGCAAACACAAAACGCCGGCGCCGAAGGCGGCACCGTTGCAAAAATTACAATCAATGCCCTGAAATATTTAGCCAAAGTCAGAGATAAAATTGCTCTGGATTTCGACAGCTCGCGCAAGGAAGATCAGGATAATCCTTTAAACAAATTAATCGGGCAAAGCTATACGATAGAACTAACCGCCTCAGGTGAGGTCTCAAATGTTATTGACGTAAACGACGCCCGGGCCGCCGTAGCAGGCAGCTCGATGAGCCATGCAAGAGCGGCACAGTTGCTCTCCACACAGGCAATAATCGAACACCACACCATTCCGCCGCTTCCAGACGTCGATAATGTGCAATTAATCCCCGGTAAAAGCTGGAGTGATATAAAGACCTTCTCTTTTGGCCCTATGGGCGCGAAATCATTCGAACGAATTTATGAAATCAAGGAAATCAGCAAGACAGACGGCCGGCAAATCGCCTTCGTTCAGATGAACGCTGTTCCCTCTGCTGAAAAAGCGAAGGAAATCTACAAAAAACAATCTACAGGTGTATTTTCATCTATGTTCGATAACACTGAAACATATACAGGCGAGCTAAGACTGGATTTGACTTCGGGGCAAATCGAAGAATATTCCGAAGAATTCAAGTCCGACTGGATAGCTGTTGATCCGATGGCAACAAAACAAGAAAAAGAACCTGATATTCTGCGAATGACCGCGACTCGCATTCACCGCTTCGAAAGAATTGATTAGAATCCTTAAAGACCACTCAATAAAATGTTCGAAAACAATAAACACGTAGAAAAGGATTGAAGTTGAAAACAGCACTGATAATACCAACGATTGTTATTATGGCTATATGCGGAGGTTGCGGGCCTTGGATACAAAGGTCATCAAACAAAGAATTATTAACGATAGATTGGCAGGATGGCCGGCCGCTGGAATATAAATTCGTCTCCACAAGAGAGATAACCATAGACTGGGACCCGACGGGAAGACTAACCAAATCGGACAATAAGCCCCCCGATAAGTCAATCGAGTCCATGGAAATGGTCGTAACATATACACCAATCGAAATAAATCCCTACGGCCTTTCTACTATTGAGGCAAAATGCAAATCAGCTACAGTTACGCGAAGCAAAGGATTGCACAAGGACGCCGCCGAGTACCTTACCGGAAGGACATATAAATTCACAGTCGAGCCTACCGGTAAAATTGAGGACTATTCGCAATTGGACAAGCTTCTAAAAGACGCCGGACAAAAAGCATTTTTCACAAACGCCGGTGGTGTCAGAATCAAACAGACCGATATGATTGGAGACTTTATCGCTGCGCAGTGGTTTATGTGGGATTCGGTTGCCAGCCTGGAAAATCCATCCAAAGGAGTAACGGCCGGGCAAACCTGGAAATCGAAATTATCAATACCTTCTCCTATGGTCATGCGAAAGGCAAGAGAGGTTACTTATAAACTTGATGAAATCCGCCCGAACGAAAACGGCCGATTGGCCGTGATAAGCAGCTCTTATAAGTTAGCCGATTCGGTCCCTGCAAGCTGGCCGATACCTTATTCCGGCAGCTTTCAGATGAAAGGAACGTTCGGTTTCCTAAGCGGTTATAAGCTTCTCGGCTTAAATGGCAGCGGCCAGGAGCTTTTCAACATCGAGACCGGCCAAACAGAGGAATATTATCATTACTACCAAATGGAAATGGAATCCTCTATACCAATGGGCATAGACGTAAAACCGAAGATAACAATTAAACAAAAATTAACAATGAAACTTCTCGAATAAAAATAGACCATAAGAGCTCAAGAGCATAAGAGCATATGGAAAGGACCAGAAATAGATCAGGTCGGATATAAAAAATTAATTGTTTGGCATAAAGCAGATGATTTAGCTTACCAGGTTTATATAGCTACAAAGGATTTTCCTAAAGAAGAGCTCTATGGAATTACTTCTCAATTGAGAAGAGCAGTTTTGTCTGTCCCTACAAATATTGTTGAAGGATATGGTCGGCAGGGGAAAAATGAATTGAGACATTTTGTGAATATAGCACTTGGTTCTTTAGCTGAAACGAAATATTTGTTAGATTTTTCTTCAAAATTGAATTATTTAAACACTAATCAATATAAAAGCTTGCAGGAACTGGCTCAAGAGGTTGGAAAACTATTGTGGAAATTTTATAAATCTTTGTAAAATCAGAATAATATAAGAACTTTAAGAAATCGATTACTTGTGCACTTATGCACTTATGACTTGTGCACTTATGATTGGAGATCATAACTTGGACCGTGATATTTTATGGGCGCCGTGGCGAATCAACTACGTACAGGGACTGGACAAAAAATGTGATTGCTTTATCTGTCATTACCTGGAAAACCCACAGGATGACGACAAAAACCTGGTGCTCTGGCGAACAGAAAAAAGTGTCGCCATATTGAATCTATATCCTTATAACAACGGCCATATACTTATAGCACCCGTCCGCCACATCGGCGAGCTTGAGAAAGCGGATGACGATGAGCTGCTGGATATATTCAAACTGATTAGAGCATCACAAAAAGCCCTCTCGCTTGCGATAAAACCTCATGGCTTTAACGTAGGTATGAATTTCGGAAGGTGCGCCGGAGCCGGACTGCCAGAGCATTTTCACGCTCACGTCGTACCGCGGTGGGATGGAGATACGAATTTTATGAGCGTCTGCAGTAATACCGATATTATCAGTCAGAGCCTGAACGAGCTTTTTGAATTATTAAAACAGGTAAGCAAAGAACATAATCTGCCCGGCCGGTAATGGTCTATTTGTTTAAGATATACTGTAATAAATTCTACTTTTTCGTTCTGTCTGTTTTCTTGTTAGATGCAGACTTACCAGTTTGTGCCTCTTCACTAACTTTTGAACCGGCACTTCTTTTTTTATCTCTCATATATAAACTTGCATGAAGCTGTGTCGGTGGTCGGTATCTCATTGCCGTTGTTACTCCTTATAAGCCGTACTTCCTTGTTTGCTTAAAAGATTCTTTACCGTATCGAATCCCTTCAACCATAATACCTAACAGTAATTTTATCAAACGGTCAAGCTCAGTTCCACTCTTATAATCCGCCTGGGCAATAAAATCCACTCTTTCTGCCTCCAATAGCTGCTTGCATATCTGCTTCCCGCCACTGTAAGGCTTATAAACGGCAATAGCATAGCCGCCATTTTTTCTAATCACCGTCATACACGGAACATCTGTCAGCCCGTCGCCGATATACAGGATATTCTGAAAAGGTATCGGCCGCACATCCATAGGCATATGAAGGTTAATATTTTCATTCAGATTTTCTTTACCTTTATTAATCCTGAAAATAAACTGAGTTTTTACGGTGTCGTTCACTACCACGTTCGGGAAAGTTGCCCCTCCATACTCATCGTAATAATATTCCGAAGCGAATACTTTATAAAAATACTCTGCTATACTCGCCCCTGAGATTATCTCTTTTAAACCCGCTGAAATTACGTAATGTCTGACCTCAATTTCGCTGCCGAATTGCTTGTTAATATAGTCATTTATCCGCTCAAAATAAGTTTCAACACCCGGAAAATAATTAATATTTTTAGCTAATTCTCTCAGCTTCTCGGCAGTGACTGGAAAACGCCTGGATTTGGATTCTTCAAGCATCAGACGCATATAGGTCACGATTGCCTCCCCGTTTGTCCGCGCAGCCTCCTGGTTTACCTGCTCCCAGAACTTCTTCCCGTCCTTGATGCCGATCTCCGGCAAAACGGTGTATTCCTGCATCGGCTCCGGAGTCAGCGTCCCGTCAAAATCATAAACGATTGCGATTACATTATGCTTAAATTCTTTACTCAAACAAACCTCATCAAATTCCTCTTATAGATTTATATGAAATGAATAATAGCCACTTTGCGGCTGGTTTGTCAAATGCCATTTTTCCATAAAAAGCCGCTTCTTCTCGAAACGCTTTTTTATGTGTTTTCCTCAGCCAAATACTTATCTGATAATGCAATTGCAAGACTCTTTAATTCTTCGATTGTAAAAATTATCTCAAAATCTTTTTTAGAAGCGCTGGTATTATTCCATAATCGAACACCAATCCATCTATCATTCTCATTTATCCCTTTTATATTTTGATGAGCAATTCCATTGCGAATTTTATTAATCAACCACAATTTATTTTTCCCCTTCAAATCCTTCTTATGACCTACTTTTACACTCAACTCGGTCAAGTCCACATTGGTTAAATCATGATCAACT
>JAVVFI010000113.1:6163-13307 GCA_032250555.1 Sedimentisphaerales bacterium | reverse complement strand
ACCAGGAGCCGCCCGCCAACGAAGGTCGCATTTTCGACACATGCCTGCTCCTGCACGCCGAGCACGGCTTCAACGCATCAACATTCACCGCCCGCGTGGTTGCCTCGACCTATTCCACCTGCTACTGTAGTATTTCAGCGGCAATCGGGGCTTTAGCGGGCTTTCTGCATGGCGGAGCAAACGAGCGGGTTATGAATATGGCCGATGAGATAGGATCGAAGGAAAATATTGAATCCTGGCTCGACAAGGCCCTGAGTGAACATCGCAAGGTAATGGGTATGGGGCACCGAGTTTACAAAGCAAAAGACCCGCGGGCAACAGTTATGGAACAATTTCTCGCAGAGCTATCGGAAAAGCGAGGTGACAATAAGCTCTTCGAATTCCTAAAACAACTCGAAAAAAGTTTCGGTGACCGAATGGGTAAGAAAGGCAAGCCCGTGTACCCCAACGTGGATTTCTTCTCAGGTGCGGTTTATACCATACTTGGGATACCCAGGTATTTGTTCACGCCAATCTTTGCAGCGGCCAGGAGTGCGGGGTGGCTCGCGCATATTCTCGAACAGCGAAAAGACAACAGGATATTCAGACCGAAGTCACTATTCACAGGCCCGGAACCAAGGCTATATGTGCCAATCGAGAACAGGACTAATGATGCAGATTCTTCCGTGACAGAGAATAATACTTAAGGAACAAAACTATGTCCACAGAAGACTTAACTCTCGAGGATGTTCGGGCGCGGGCAAAAGAAAAGCTCAAAGGCTTCTGCATGGTGTACAAGGACTGTGACGGTTCACCCTCACGGTTCTGTCAGGGTCAGCACTATGGCCGGTCGCTCGGCATCGGAGGAATGGGCAGCGGTGCTTCCTTCCACAACAATTGGCTGGCCCTGCGAAAATTGCAACTGAAAACGAAATTGATTAGTGAGCACTTTGAGCCGGATACGACATTTACTTGCTTTGGAAAGCAGCTATCCATGCCGATTATGGCTGCATCGGTCGCCGGTGTTAATTCATTCGGCGGTGAAAAAGTCATCACGGAACGAGAATTCTGCCAGGCCACAGTACAGGGCTGCAACGAAGCCGGCACAATAGCATGGCGGGGTGATACGTACACATATTCCATCGATGAAAGCCCCGGTCTCGATGCGATTGCTCAGGGTAACAATGGCGGGGTTAAAATCGTCAAACCGAGGACCCAGCAGGAGATAATCCGATTTTTCAAGAAGGCAGAAAAGTGCGACGTATCGGCGGTCGGTGTGGATGTTGACGGATGCGGCTCATATATGATGCGCAAACACAATAAGAAAGTTTTCAGAAAAACTCAGGCCGACATCCGTGAGCTTGTGACATCAACTTCATTGCCCGTGGTAGTCAAGGGGATCATGTGTGCTGAGGATGCAGTACTGGCCGCCGAGGCGGGTGCTGCCGCAATCGTAATCTCAAACCACGGCGGGAGAGTACTCGATTCCACACCCGGTGCCGCTGATATCCTTGAGGAAATCGTCGAAGCAGTCGCGGCAACTAATGTAATGGTCTTGGCAGATGGTGGGATACGGACCGGCTATGACGTGTTGAAGATGCTGGCTCTGGGAGCCAAGGCCGTGCTCGTTGGGCGAGACATTGTCCGCGCAGCAGTCGGTGCGGGAAGTTACGGTGTAAGATTGCAGATAGAGTACTTACAAAAAACCCTCGCAAAAGCCATGCTCATGACCGGCTGTAAATCGCTTTCAGAAATATCTTCCGATATTGTACTCAGGAGCCAGACCGAAGAATCGAAAGTGGTGGAAGGCTGAAGTTTTGCTAACCTCTAAATTCGGATACCAAAGATGCGATCGACGTCTTTGCATCACCGAAAAGCATTCGGGTGTTTTCTTTGAAGAACAGCGGATTGTCAACACCGGCAAATCCTGGATTCATCGACCGTTTCAGGATAATACAGGTGCGGGAATGATCCACATCGATAGTCGGCATACGGCTGCTTTAAAACCAGTCATCAACCGGTATTTGATTTATCGCATGACCCAATACAGGATCAACATTTGTATACATCTTATTTGTTAGATCTGGTGAAGAATGCTCTAACAATTTCTGTATGACAGCTGTGGATACACCACTCTGAGCAAGGACAGAACCAAAGGTCTTGCGTAAATCATGAAATGTGTAATCTTCCAAACCAAGTTTCCGACGTATTTTTGTCCATGTGTATCGACTGAAATTATTATTAAATATGTTTTCTTGCTTAGTATCTAAACCAGAAACATATTTGTTCAGCTCTACCATAATCGGAACAGGCACAGGTCGTGAACCCATGCTCTTTCTGGTTTTTCTACTCCTTGTAGTGACAGAATTGTTTTAAAAGTCAATATCAGAGACCATTATTGAGTCAATATCACCGAGTCTGAGTCCTGTGCCTAAAGCCAACAGAATTCTCATCCTCAATGTCTTATGTCGCTTAGAAGCTGAAATTACTTTCTTGATCTGAGTGTTACTTAAGGATTTGACAGGTCTTTCATCTTCCTTCAATTCTTTGAATTCAATTTCACCATTTACATATCTGTTTTCCCTACACCAACGAACAAATGCTCTCAGGTTCCTAATATCTTTATTGAGCGTCGACCGAATGACTTCTCTGCCTCTTTCGAGTATGTACTTGTCAATAACACTTTGAGTAATCTGTTTAGAATTGCATTTTCCAATTATCCGTTCAAAGTGACGCAGTGTGAGCGCTACTTCATAAATTGAATCTTCTACATAACTAGCTACTTTTTTGCTGTGCAGATACTTGTCACGAATCTTGTTCCAGTCAACGGTAACAGTTCCAGTAAATACGTCGGAGTTCAATTGAGCATTTTTTATCTTGCGAAAATGTTCGGCCAGAGCTTTACTTGGTATAGCTTTTGTTTTACGTTTGCCACTTTCATACCAACTGATCCACCAACCTTTTATTCCTTTTCTTTTGTAAATTCAAGTCTTTTTCATATCTTGATTTATCGTAATTTTAAGTGTCCAAATCAAGTGAAAAAAAAGGGTAGATTTAGTGTGAAATAGTAACAAAATAGTGACAAGATTCGAATTTATTTAACTATGATGAATATAAGCCAATATTTTACAAGAGTTTATATCATCATTAAATTTATGTCTCGCCGTATACTTAATACGATGCAACAAAAACCTTCGTTTTTACGCTAAAATCAAGGGTGGGTGGAAAGTAAGAAATCCTCTGTGGGGAGGCCGCTTCCTTGGTTCCATATTATCACTCTTACTATCGTTCGTATTTTTGTGAATCCAATTTCTAATTAAGATTTTGTACTTCAGCCAGCTTTGAGTGTAAGAACCGCAATCGTTTTTCCAGTTGATCTGCATATTTGAATATGGCTTTGTCCAAATCTCTATTTGGTATTTTTTTGTGAGTAACGCCGAGTATGCGGCCTATCTTAATAACTGCTCTCAGTATCTTCTGGCAGGCTTGACTGGGCTTAGACGAAAAGAACTGTTGAACCTAACTTGGGATGCTATCAGTCTATCGACCGATAATAACTCTGTCAAAGTAAAGGCTTCGATTGCTAAGAATGGAAAAGAAGCCGAACAACCTGTGCCGCCAATGCTGGTTAGTGTTCTAACGTCCCTGAAAGCCCAAGCAAGGCCAAAAGATAACGATAGGGTGTTCTTTTCCTTTAGCAAGTGGATTAACACGGCAGAGCTAATCAGGAAAGATTTAAGTGTAGCTGAGATTGAACTGACAGACAGAGAAGGCAATGAAATATGTTTTCACAGCCTGCGAAACAGCTATATATCATTCCTTGCAAACAGCCAGACTCCTGCCAAGGTTGTCCAGAAACTTGCAAGGCATTCAGACCCCCGATTGACTTTCAATACCTATGCAAGAACGTTTGAGGAAGCTGAACAAAAGGCTATGAATTTCCTGCCGGATTTTGGCAATTTTGTCTTGGCCACCTGCTTGGACAAAGTGTGCAGAAAACAGGAGATTTCCATAGACAACCATAGACACAAAAACAGCCAAGATACGCTAAAAAAACGCATTCTCGGCTAAAAATCAAATAGCCCCAAGGGGATTCGAACCCCTGTTGCCGGGTTGAAAACCCGGTGTCCTAGGCCTACCTAGACGATGGGGCCAACCAGGATTATTCCATAGTGATTGCTTCATCAGGACATGCGTCAACGCAAACCCCACAATCAATGCAGTTTTCAACGTCCACCAGGGCCTTTTCAGAGGCCATGCTTATTGCCTCGCTGGGGCACTCTGATACGCAAGTTTCACAACCAGTGCATTTTTGCTCATCTACTTTAGCTGGCATTTACCCAACCCTTTCAAAAAATTCTAAACACTTATAAAATATTGACTGAATCTTTACGATACTGTAGTTACGAAATAAGAAACGGAATGTTACAAGATTATATCGATTTTACAACCTCTTTTTGAGGAAATTTTACGTTGTGGGCAAATTTTATTTAAATTCCGCCAAATTTAATCAAACAATAGTTATTCAAAAGGTTGTTAGGCCGTATTTCACCTGCCATTACCGTACAGAAATAAGGGCTCTTGCTAAATCTCGAACAGGCTTGCTTGCGTCGTTGTTTGTCGTCCAGTCCAGAACTTTATCAAAATTTCTATCATTGGTTTTGCTCAGCAGGTAAACGGCCATCATTCGTACAGTCCAATTATCATCATTCAGATTCTTAGCCAGGGCACCTATAAGTTCGTAGTCCAGCGGTAAAGAAAGCATCTCGGCCATAGTATGCACCTTAACGATCCACTGGCCGTTTGCAGAATTACGCAGCAATCCGGCTTCATGTAATAGAGCATTCCTCAATAAAGGGCCCATCCAGTCGGCATACATGAATTTGTAAAGTGGTTTATTATTCAGCATCTCATGTTGTTCTCTCAAAAGGCTGGTGAAAAGCCGGGCGATTTTAATTTTTTCATTGATATTTTCTTTTGTGATTAAATTGAACCGGCTTCTCAGATATTGACTGGTAAGTTTGACTCCCGGACGTTTTATTCGCAGCCTGGTTGGTTGAAGATTCGTCAGTCTGTTAGTAATATTACCCTGATTAGTTGTTACAGGATCGAGATACAGTGTAAAATCGATAACCAAAGATGCTTGCGGATAGGTAAAAAGCATCTTTCTAAGCTCACCAGTGAGAAGGCGCACGGGAATGAGGATACTGCGGCCGGGCTTAATGAACAAGACCGTCCGAATTGTTTCAGAGAACAGGTTTGGTATCTTTCCATTAAGATCTCCGCTAATCTCCGCATCAATTCTGATATTGCCCTTAAATAAAGCGTCATCGCTGATAACAAGAGGCTCGGCGGAATTATTTGTTATTTCTACATTGCCGTTGAATTCACTGCCGAATGGAAACTCATCGCCCCGAATATTAAGCTGGGCTGAAAACATATTCTCCGCTGGAGTAAATACGGGAACGAGTGTTTCCTCAAACACTTTCTCCAACATACTTAAGATAGTATCAGGGTCAATCGGCGGGGTGTATTGCTGGCCTAGTTGGGTCAGAATTTCTTTGGCACGTTCGGCGGCAAATGATCCGGGATCTTTTGCGATTGCTGCCTGTAAAGTTTCTATTGCCAAATCCCTCTGTCCCTCTGCCAGTTGAATCTGAGCCAGAGTTAAATTCGCGATTTGATTGTTCTGCAAATTATTGATAACAGGTTTGGCCCATTCAGTCTGATTATTCATAATAAGCGCATAAGCCAGAATGGCACGTGAAGCCGGTGAATTAGGCTCAGCTAAATTTGCTTTATTAGCCCAGTGTAATGCTTTGTCAGGAATCGGCAGGGCAAAGCAGTAAAACCAGGCGAGTTGGTTAGTGCTTACCTGCTGCGAATCACTGCGTTGCAGGTTTTCAGAATTGTTTATAGTTTGCCCCGAAGCTTGCAAGAGCTGTTGGGCTTTTTTTTCGGCGTCCTGGAATATCCGGGTTGCCACTTCACCGTTGCCCATTTTCGTTACTATTTTACCAGCTATGGCCTCTAAAAGCAGGTCAAACTGGCCCTCCTGCTGGATTCGTTCTGCGATTTGGAGGCATTTGGATTGATTTTGCTTGGTGTTATAGCTGCTGATCGCCCAGGGCAGATAAATACGGGCGGGAAGTGGCTGCGACGGATAAAGGTAACTAAACAAACTGGCACAGTATCCATAAACACCTGCTGCGGTATTATAAAGTTGCAGCTGTTCAGCCTGCTGAGCAAAGGCAAGGGCGGCATTGATATCCGATGGATTCTCACGCAATGCTAATCTTAAGCGTTCAAGATATATTGGCGGTCCAATCCTTTCCGGTCTAATTTCCATGAGCTTTGTAAAGGCCGATTTATTGTATCTATTTTTTTTGTAGGCCTGCATAAGGTAAAATTCGGCGGCTTCCAAATCCGCCTTCTCGGCCTTCAACTGTCCAAGCAGGGTTGTCAGTTCGGAACCGAGGACGACGTTCTTACCCCCGAAAGTGCCCAATATCTGCTCAAGAAGCTTCTCCCGTTGCTCGCGGGTGTTAAGTTGAGCCAATAAATACACAACAGCTTTTTGAGCTATCTCAACATCCGCTGACTCATCTACATATTTGACAAGTAAACTGTACACCAGTTCGGAATGGTCCTGCTGTGAATTGCGACAGGCAAGCTTAATAAGCAGGGCTTGAGCATTTTTTACGTTGTTGTCAAGCTCCATAGACGCGGCCAGGAATGCCATTGCCTGTTCAATCTGTGGACCTTCGGCATTTTCTGAGTTAGCCAGTTCAAAAGCTAACTCATAAAACTTTTGACTGACAGAAGACGAGAACATCTGTTCGGCTGAGCTTTCCCGCGAAAGCAGGGGGGCAGGTGCAGATAAAAAACAGACAAAGAAAAGAAGCGCCGAAAATACCGGGAGGTATCCCGCTTTACAGGAAAGCAAAGACGCTCTCTTAAACATTTGTTTCTCCATTATCAATGCAATAAACACTCATCTGCCGCCGCTGATTTCCTCCGCAAACGAAGCAAGACAGCGGGCATTAGTATATTTCGGACAATTTCCATTTACACAAGATTCTAGACACCCCCGTTTCCGTATATCAAGCATTTCAATTGGCTTCCCACCCCGAGCCTATCCAGCTCACGACGCACAAATGTGGGG
>JAVVFI010000113.1:0-6153 GCA_032250555.1 Sedimentisphaerales bacterium | reverse complement strand
GATTAGAAATACCGATAAAAAGACAGATTAAACGTCTGGGTATCACTTAAAAACTTGTCTGTCAAGTGCCATTTGTAATTGGAATAAGTTTTACAGGTTAATGACAAATTGCTTTATGCCTTCTTGGCTGGTTTATTAAGGAAGTTGTACGAAAGCAGTTCCGGCTTTAGCCGACAATTTTCTCTTGCTGGGGCTTGCCGCCTGAGAATAGAGAAAGCATTTCGATACGGAGAAGTTTTGCCGCAATCGTGTACACCACTACTGCCGACGGCACAACCACTGCGAGTCTCAATACATCAAAAGCTCTTCCTTCGGGCAAATTTCTCATTAGAAACATAATTACAGAACCAGTGAGAAACATAACGGCGGTTGCTATCACTATTTTGGTCAGGGTAATACACAATCCATCTAATATGGAATGGCCTAATTTTCTCCGAAGTACCCTAACAAGAATTACGACCTGCAGGTATGAGCATATTGCTGTGGCGGCGGCCAGTCCTGCTGTTCCAAGGAACCAGATAAGAGTCAGATTCAAAAAAATATTGGCAACGACTGCATACACAGCACTTCGTGCAGGTGTCTTTGAATCCTGTAGGGAATAAAACGCTCGTGTTGTTACCTGCTGGGAAAAATAACCGCAAAGTCCGACAGCATAGAATGAAAGCGTCAAAGCTACTATCGGAGTGTCTTCACTATCGAATTTACCGTGCTCGAATATGGCTGAAACTAACGGTCTGGCTACCAGGAAGATTCCTGCGGTGGCTGGAATTGCAACGAATACTGCCCCTTTGATTCCCTTTGCGATTGTTTTAGTGAGAGCATTAAAATCTTTCCTTGCGGCATCTGAACTCATTACCGGAAAGATTGCCGTTGCAAGCGATATCCCCAATACTCCTAAAGGGAACTGGTAAAGTCGCTGTGCATAGTATAGATAGCCGGGGGCGCCATAACTAAGTGGATCGCCTTGCTCGTTCATAAAGCACAGAGCAATAATATCATCTCCGAGTGTGTTTAACTGTGTTGCGGTAAGACCGAGTATCATAGGGCCCATCATAATGATGACTTTTTTAAAAGGTTTGGAGTGGATATCCCATGCTGGCCTGATTGAAACTCCGCTGGCGCGCAGAGGATGAATCTGAATAGCTATCTGAATAAATCCTGAGAAAAGGACTGCAACCGCTACGAAAAATACCTGCTGTTGGGCTTCAATTTTCATCACCCAGCCGGTAAATAATAAGCTTGCAATAATGAATGTATTCAACACGATTGGCGCCGCAGCGGGTGTGGCAAAATGTCTGTGTACGTTAAGAATCCCTGCCAGAATTGCCACTATGCAGATACATATCATATAAGGCAGCATAATTGAACATAATAGCAGTCCGAGTCGTGGACCGGTTCTGGTTTCGTAAAAGCTATAGAAGCACCAAACCACTATCTGGCCAATAATGACAATTGCCGCAAGCAATACAAACAGGACTGTTACCGCGGTATTGGCTAAGCGTTTTGCCTGCTCCGGATTACTGTGAAGCTGTTGGCTGTAAACTGGAATAAGAGATGCCGAGGCTGCGCCTTCGCCGAAAAGTCTTCGTGCAAGGTTGGGAATCTTAAAGCCCATTGTCCAGGCTGTCATCAACCAACCCGCACCCAGGAAATGGGCGAAAGCCATATCCCGTACCATACCGAATACTCTGCTGATTGCCGTTAGAGAAGCAATTTGTCTGAAGCCTCGTATCATAGAAAATTTTGAAATAAAAAACCAAAACTCAAAATTGTAGAATTGCCGCTTTACGGCAATGGCCTCCTCAATTTTGCACTTTGCATTTTGCTTTATTCATTTATTTTTTTGGTGCTACGGTAAAAGGTCTGCATCGCCCTATGTTATTTAATAAACCTATGGAGGCCATACTAACCAGCAGGCTTGAGCCGCCGTAGCTTATCAGGGGTAAAGTCAAACCTGTTATAGGCATAAGTCCCAGCGTCATACCCACATTTACTATAACCTCAACGACAAACATTGCGACAATACCGACTGCTAACAATTTTCCGAACGGATCGCTATTATGCACTGCTATTTCCAATCCGCAGATAACAATAATAATATAAAGTGAGAGCAAACCAAGACACCCCAAAAAGCCCCATTGCTGGGCAATGATGGCAAATATGAAGTCATTGTGTCTTTCCTGTAGAAAGTTGTATTTGACAAAGGGGCCTTTTCGAAAACCGTATCCTTTGATACCGCCGGAAGCAACCGCGTATTTTGAGCGAATCAGATGCCAGCCCCACTCACTTTTCCATTGTTTTTCACTGAATTTTGTGCCGACAAGAAACTGGCCCAACCATGGGTACTTCTCGGCCTTTTCGCGAACCCATGTGTTTTGCAGTACCACGCTGCTGATTCTTATTCGCTGATAGATCCTCATCTTAGACCATAGCAGCGGACTGACCAGAAGTGCCATAAGTATAATAATCAGTAGATGTTTTACCTTTGCACCGGCTACAAACAGCATTGTAAACAAGATTGGCATCATTAAAAGCACGGTACCAAGGTCAGGCTCAAGGAGTATAAGGACCATCGGAAGGAGGGTGAGAGCAAAAGGGCCGATTAGGGCACTAAGACTACGGTAATTGCTTCGATATCGCAGGTACCATGCCAAAACCACTATGTATGCGAGTTTGCAGAACTCTGATGGTTGGATCCTGGGAAGCTTGGGAATCGCTATCCAGCGGTATACCCCTTGTCTGCTGGCAGGTGCAAAAGGCAGCCCGCCCAGATATCTGCTGACCAGTAAATAAGCCAGTAGTACAATCACTCCGGCGAAAAACCAGTAGCTTATCGAGCCTAAACGCCTGTAATTGACCAGGTTCACTACTATAAAGCCGAATATGGCGACGCCGGTGTATTTGACCTGCATTTTCCAGAGACCGCCCAGATTGCCGGTTTCGCTGGCCGGGCTTAGTTCCGCCGGATTACCAACAGAATAGATAGTAGCTATCCCGATACCTACCAGCACCAAACAGGCCGCCATCAGGCATATTCTTACTATTATCAGTCGTCCCTTTAGGAAGTTGTACATAATGGCAACATTAACATAGAAACATTAAAATTGCATACACTTACTATAAAGTTGTTAAAAAACTTACTTTAAGGCAAAAAAGCACATATTTTCTATGTGTTAAATCGGGTAATTATATCTAATAGTCTGATTTTTTCCGGTATTTTTATATTTCTCTTTAACTTTTACACAAACCCGTGGTGTTTTTGCACTTAATTTTCATCGCTGAGCCATTGGTTCTTATTGATTTGTGTTTTTTATTGAGTGGCCCCAGGCATGTAGTTTCAGTGGATTTTCAGACGCAATTTCCTTATTTTCACAAATTTTCCTTGAAATATATAAAAATTTCTGATAATATTATATTGATCTTCACCAATTAGGACCTGTGCTTATATTATAGAGCACATATTTCGCTTAATCAGCGAGAAAGGAGGATGCATCGGGAAAGATTATATTTATTTCCGGCAACTCCTGCCTACGCTGGAGCGCTATGTTTGATGATTAAAGTACTTTCTGTCATAATGAAGAAACGTGCTTAATATTTTTTGTTAAGGCAGGAAACAAAACCAAGAGGCCGGAGTCTATTGCTCTGTGCAGCAAAAACGAGAAGAAAGGGGTTGGATTATGAAAAAAATGTTGTTTGTTCTGGTTGTGGCAGTGCTCACTTCACCAGTGTGGGCGACGGTTACCATTACTGCTACTGACCTGGGCGAAGGAGTAGTCGCGATTGACTACTCGTCGAATGATACTGAACTGGTCAGAGCGTTTGCTCTGGACATTACAGTTGACTCCGGTACTATTGATGCTATTAGTGATTTCAAGGTGGGTGACGACAACAACGGTTACGGCATTTTTCCTGGTAATTTCAGTCTGTTCATTACTGTGGACCCTGCGACCGGAGAAGTCAGCGATTGGGGTGTGGCCGGTTATTCACCCGTGGCTGATGGTAATGACCCCGGTGCCCTTGGCGGCCTGGGTACGAATGGCATCACAATTGAGATGGGCTCACTCTATGACACGAAAGCTCCATCAAAGCAGGGCAGGCTCTGCACTGTTACATGCAGCGAACCATGCCTGTTGACCGTTACTCCAAATGCAACACGCGGTAATGTCGTACTGGAAGATGCTTCAGAAGCAGTCCTGGATTTGACCGGAGCAACCAATGTTCAAACCAGCATTGGTGCAGCCGAGTCATTTACCGGTCAGAACAAAGACGAATGGCTTGCAGTAGGTTCGCCTCAGTGCTGGATTTCCAGTATTAATCCGAGACAGTGCCATGGTGACGCAGATGGCGCTTCTCAGGGTAAAGATAAGTACTGGGTGTCAACTAATGACCTGGACATACTGATTGCAGCCTGGAACAAACCTTTGGAATTACTGACAGGTAATCAGATTTGTGCTGATTTTGACCACCTGTCACAGGGTACAAATAAGTATCGTGTCTCGACCAATGACCTGGACATCTTGATAGCCAACTGGCAGCTTCCTAATGTTCCGGCTCCGGACTGTCCGTGATTAGAGTCCGCAGGATTTGTGGTAATTACACAATCAAAGAGCAGGGATATTAAAAAGTTTGTTTGTAAAGAAGCAAGTCTTCGGACTTGCTTCTTTTTTTTTGTCTTGCGGGGAGTGCCGGCGCTGCTTAATATTTATCGATGGATTTTGGCCTATGAAAAAAATATTTGTATTATCGATTTGTTGTTTATTCATTTTTCTGCACTGCGGCTGTGGGAGCAAAAGCGGCGTTGAAGTAATCATTGATGGCGACGAACAGTTTCCGGAATATCTTGTTGGCCGATGGAAAGCGGATAAAGGCGGGTGGGAGATTGTTTTTGAGCCGGATGGGAAGATTTCCTCTGTAGTGGTGAGTCTCGGCAGGGTGAGAATAAAGCCCGGAGAGGTTACTACAACACAAATGGTATTGGGTGGTGAAGGTTTTTTCAAGCCGGGCAAGTGGATGGTTCAATACTCGCAAGAGAGGCGGGAATTGGTTGTTGAGATTGTAATCGAGCATTTTCGTGTCGAACTTGGTGACAATGTAGTTCATGGTAAAACCCGCGATTATTTTATCGGTTCGGTTTCCGCGGACGGTCAATTGTGGTGGGCCGACCGATACAAATTTCCAGAATATATTGTCGATACGAAGAAACATCCGAATTTAAAACTGCCTTTTGACCCGAATGACAGCTCGCGTGAGAGTTTAATTTTTCAAAAGATTGTCGATTCACAATAGATGCGAAGACAGATTAATTCTTAGTATCGATTTCTGTGTTAGTCACTGACGTTCAGGCCCATTTTTACATTTCCCTCGGACTGATTTGTAATACGTTCCGGGCCGGTGAATATATTTTCGGCAATTATTGCCCGGGTGACATCCTTTTGCAGCAGGATGTGGGGGTGGGCCTGCCGGAATTCACATCCTCGAATCAGTACGGTGCCGCTTTTGGCCTGGACAGCAGGGCGGGAGCGGTCTTTGCCGCCCCATTGGACAAACGTGCAATCGCTGAAGCCGACGGTTCCGGTGCCTGCAATTTTTGCGATTTGGTTGCATGGGCCCCAGAAAGCGCAATTCACAAAACGAACGCTGCCGGTATTTGTATTTTCGATTTCTATCATTGTCGGGTCGGGGCCGTGAAAGGAGACAAATTCACCATTGGTGATTAACAGGCCGTATGGGGCGCAGTGTTCGACGACAAGCGCGGTGTGGCAGTCATCGGCTCCGATACCGAGGAAGTTGCCGTTGCATTGACCCGATTTACTCCGGATGAACTTGTAGCCGACTTTGTAACCGAAACAGAAGGTGTTATAGACGTACTGCCAGTCGGACTTGCCGAAAATGAATGCCTCACCGTTTTCCATCTGCCATTGAAATAATTTCGGCTTCATACTCCACCAGGGATTGAAGTGAACATTCTCGATGCGTCCGATGTCATATATGTGATCCACCAGGATACCCCGCCGGATCGGCTGGCCGTGTACATCGCGGATGAGATGCCTCTCGTTCCGGCTGGCGTCAATACCGTTGTATGGATTGAGCATTTCAACCGCGAGGACGGCGGGATTCTTGCCTCGCATAGCAATCGCCCAGGGATAGGCTTTG
>JAVVFI010000112.1:0-13380 GCA_032250555.1 Sedimentisphaerales bacterium | reverse complement strand
GTCTTGCCTCCTCTTAGCTCATTTAGCTGTGGTAAAACGACCTCAGCAAGGCCGGATAGAATACCGAACCATATAGCAAAACACAACATGTCTTGCAATCGAAATCGTATTTCGGTTATATGAATTTGTTGCTTATTTTGTTTCATTGTTTGTAATAACTTATCGGGGATTTCACATTTAAACATTTAATAAATAAAATTCCTCCGTACGACATCAATGAACTCAATAAAATTATCTTGAACAATCAAGAATTTCCCGATTTTGAGACAATTCTTTTTGAAAATATGCAAGAAAACACGTTTTTTATGACCCACCTTTCTTCAAATCCTTGCTTTTGCGAAGAAACGCTCGGTTCTTTATAAATTCAAGTTCTCATCGATTCTTGACATTAGGGGCTGTCGTCTTTGCTTCTCCCTTTAAAATCTGCTGTTTTCAGCATAACATCAGCCGTCACATGCCGACTTACAAACTAAATTTTAATGATGGTCATTTTTTCGTCAATCGGGGCAGGGCCTGATTCTACTGTCAGGATTATTGCCATATTTGTGATAGGGGATTCCCCCGATGAACGTGTGTTTTTATCAAGAATTGAGAATTTAATTTAACTGCATCAACAGAGTCTATTCTAACAAAATTCGTTTTTTTCCAACTTGATATGAGAAATCCGGTTTAAATTTTCCGAACGGCAATTGTATAAATCGGTCTTTTATCTTTGAGATATTTGCGCTCGAAGTTTGTGCCGATCCATTCTCCTTTATCTGCACCAATCGTGGGGAGGAATTGAATTTCTTCAAGTCCTTTGTCTTGATTAGTTATTACTTCTTGTATTACACGGAAATAATCTTCATGGTCGGTGGCGATTCTTAATTGTCCCCCGGTCTTTAAGCATCGAATTAGGTGCTCTAAATTCCCCTGGCAAATGAAACGTCTTTTGTGGTGACGTTTTTTGGGCCAGGGATCCGGAAAATAAATATGAAAACACTCTACAGAGCTGTCGGCAATAAAATCAGCTAAAAAAACAGCGGCATCGGTTCGGATTATCCGAACGTTTGTCAGGCCCCATCGACCGATACGGTCAACGGCATGGCGGTAATATTTGCTGGCCCATTCTATACCGAGGAAATTGTCACTCGGCCTGGCTCTTGCTTGATTAACCAGGAAGGTCCCCTTGCCGGAACCGATCTCGATATGGACCGGGCCAATACGTCCGAAAATCTGAACAAAATCGATTCTACTGTCTATGTCCTCGGGTTTTAATGATACCGAGGGATATTCTTTTAAAGTACGTGCCATTTGTAAAATCAAGTCAAAACACACAAAAAAACGATAACGAGCATTCAGCAGATGTATTATACAGAATAACAGCCGTTTGAGCTAAGATTGAAATTACTTTTGTGATTTTGCTGTAATTAAAGTGAATGCTCAGACAGTTCGATAAGAATCAGTGAACCTGATTGTTGGCTGATACGTATTCATTATAGGACTGAAACGTAGAAGTCAGGATAAGGAAGCCCTAAAATGATTCTACAAATGGTCAGAGTAAAGCGTAAGCAGATTTTACTGGATATTGATACCCAGAAGGATTTTCTACTGGCCGGCGGCAAAGCATGCATCGGAAACCACAGAAGGGTCTTGGCACATATTCGAAGGGTGATGGCTTGGGCAAGATACCGCAATGTGCCCATAATTTCGACCGCCGAGGTTCACGCTAATCATAATGGGGAAACACCAGTCGATTACTGTATTGATGGTACCGATGGGCAGAAAAAAATACGCTACACATTATTTAATAACCGCATAAGTTTTACCGCCGATGGAAATACTGATTTGCCCAGAGATATGCTGCGAAGATACAAGCAGGTCATACTTCATAAGCGCTGTACAGATCCGTTTATTGAGCCCCGGATTGACAGATTGCTCAGTGAAGTGCGAGCCAATGAGTTTATTGTCGTTGGTATCAGTCTCGAAGGCGCTGTCGGAGCTACTGTACTGGGATTATTGCAGAGAGGTAAACAGGTAACCGTTATAGTAGATGCGGTAGGATCACATAATAAAAGGGAAGCCAGGCTTGCACTTCGTAAGATGGAGACGAAGGGCGCAAAAATCATTGAAACTAAGAAGTTGGCCGGAGTTTCACATCTCAGGCATATTGGTGTATGTGATTGTGAGAGTTGTCGGCGTTCGGGCCGAAAAGTGACAGTTGGTGCACCGGAAAAAAATTAGTACCTGACACTTATATGTATAAAATCCTCAGCTTACTCAGCAGCGGTTTTTAGGCACCTCATTATTCATTTAATTTCGTACTGGCCAAATCCAGAATACATTTCATCGATACACTATTGTTTTGATGGGAATTTTAATCATTGACATCGGTGGCTGTTCATAATATCTTACTTCAAAATTTGTAACCAATTCAGAAAAGATAATTTTTTAACCAGGTACTCTGAGTTTGTTGAGGAAGGAAATCATTATGAAACAATGCGGAAGGGTGCGACATTCAGAAATATGTAATTCAACAAATCTCCGGTATTGGACATGCTTTGCTTTAACAGTCTTGTTGATATTGGTTCTCGCCGGCGGATATGTGCATGCTCAGGCTTTTGATGCGAATACTCCCTCCCGTGACGATTCTGGTTCTGTAAAACTTCCTATTCAGGTAAACGGGGTGTTTCCGAATCTGACGGTTATGGCCCCGGGTCTGGGCAGTGACTCGGAAGCCGGCATCGGAGCACTGATTCCCTGGGCTGACAAGCTATGGGCGATTGGATATGTTTCACACATTAGGGGTACGGGGCTTGGTCTTTATGAAATAAGCGAAAATATGACGATGCGGCGGCATCCGGCTTCGATTACCGGCACTTTTGCAAATCGGATGGCACACTGGCCATCCGGGCAGGCGTTCATCGGCCCGCACGCCATCGATGCCGACGGAAACGTCAGAACAATTGAAGACCTTAAGAACTATCGTTTGACCGCCACTGTGAGCCATTTGACAGACCAGAAAAATAAAGTCTATTTCCTCGGCATGGAAGGCCGCTTCTGGGAGGTTGACGTGCATAGCCTCAAAGCAAAGCTCCTGTTCAATCTGGTTAAAGAGCTGAAAATCATAGATGCCAAACAACATTTCAAAAGCGCATACACAGCCCAGGGTCGGGTTGTTGTTGCCAATAATACTTATGACCAGAAGGAATTTCTCGGCCTCAGAGAGGCCGGGCGATTGGCCGAGTGGGATGGTAAAAGATGGGCCATAATCGAGCGTAATCCTTTCGTGGAAGTCCACGGCAACGCCTCCGGTGACTCTTACGGCGGTAATACGATTTATGCCACGGGCTGGACGAAATCTTCTGTTGTGCTTCGTGTGCTCGTTCAGGGTAAATGGCTTCGCTATCTGCTCCCCAAAGCCGGGCACTCATGGGATCATGCATGGAACACCGAATGGATGCGTATCCGCCATGCTCAGACCGAACGGTTCTTGATGGATATTCACGGGATGTTTTACGACCTTCCGCCTTTTGCGTATGATGGGCAGATATGGGGGATTCGTCCCATTTGCAGTCATTTACGCGTCGTTCCTGATTTTTGTTACTGGCGAGGACTGTTTGTAATGGCTTCCGATCAGATTGACCATGACCAGGGACAGCCTCAGTCGGGCTTGTGGTTTGGAAATATTGATGACTTGTGGTCGATGGGTAAGCCCTGTGGCTGGGGCGGGCCCTGGTGGGAAACTCCTGTGAAGGCCGGAGCGGTATCGGACCCGTTTCTGATGACCGGCTTTGATAAAAAGGTCGTGCATTTTGCTCATGACTCAAGACAGGATGTATGGTTCTGGATAGAGGTCGATTTTCTCGGTAATGGAACCTGGAAATCGTGTGAACCGGTTAAAGTCCCGGGCGAGAGAGGATATAACTACTACGTTTTTCCGGATGGTTTTTCAGCGCACTGGGTAAGGGTCGGAGTCAGTGACGATTGCAAAGCAACGGCGTACTTTATGTACAATTAGTCCGGCAAATTGTCCGTTTCTATGAGTTCTTTTTTGACTTATGAGAAAAAAGAATTGACTATTAATATTTGTTACTGAAAATCTTGCCGCAAGGGCATTCAGTTTAACTGTGTTTAAGCTAAAGAATACCAAAGTATGTATTAGCCAGGGAGTATTCAGTATGAAGTATAAAAACCAAAAATTAAGGTCCGGTGTAATTGGCGTGATGTTTTTGCTTTGTGTTATTTCCACTGTGGCTCCAAAATCGGTCCAGGCTCAGGATTTGTTGAAATTCGAAAAACGGATGACGGAATTTACATTGGACAACGGCATAAAATTCTTAGTCCTTGAAAGGCACGAAGCTCCGGTCGTTTCATTTCACACTTATGCCGATGTTGGAGCCGTTGACGAGGTTAAGGGAATCACCGGGATGGCACATCTGTTTGAGCATATGGCATTTAAGGGAACTAAGACTGTAGGCACTACAGACTACGGGGCAGAAGCTAAAGCTTTGGCACAGGCCGACCAGGCTTTTGAGGCGTTGAAGCTCGAGCGAAGGAAAGGCGACAAGGCCGATGAGGTAAAGCTTGAGCAGTTGCAGAAGCAACTCGCCGAAGCGCAGGAAGAAGCCCAAAAATATATGGTACATGATGAATTTGAAGAGGCATTTGTCCGCGAAGGCGGCGCCGGTTTCAATGCTTATACCAGCCAGGATGCCACCCAGTATATAGTCAGTCTTCCCTCTAATAAAATCGAGCTTTGGATGTCTATGGAATCAGACCGGTTCGGCAATCCCGTACTGCGGGAATTCTATAAAGAGAAAAACGTGGTAATGGAGGAGCGGCGTCTGAGTACCGAAAGCCAGCCTGTCGGAAGACTCTTAGAGGAATTTTTAGCCATTGCTTACAAAGCCCATCCTTACGGTGAGCCGATAGTCGGCCATATGAGTGACCTGGAGACTCTCACGCGTACCGAGGCTGAGATGTTTTTCAAGAAGTATTATTTGCCGAGCAACCTGACCGTTGCGATAGTCGGCGACGTGGATCCGAAAAAAATAAAAGAGCTTGCGGAAATATATTTTAGCCGAATTCCCAGCAGCCAAAAGCCCGATCCCGTTGAAACAGTCGAACCTCCGCAACTCGGACAGCGCCGCGTAATTGTACAGGACCCTGCCCAGCCTTTTGTGCTGATTGGTTATCATAAGCCGAACATTAACCATTCTGATAATGCGGTCTTTGATGCTATAACCGAGATTGCAGGTATCGGCCGCACGTCACGCTTATATAAAAGTCTTGTCAAAGAAAAAAAGGTTGCTGTCGCTGCCTCCGGTTTTCCAGGAATGCCGGGAAACAAATATCCGGGTTTGTTTTTGTTTTACGCCGTACCATCAAGAGACCATACAAATCAGGAATGTGAAGATGCAATCTACGCTGAAATCGACAAGCTGAAAAACGAACCGGTTTTACCGGAAGAGCTGGCCAAAGCAAAAACTCGCACTCGGGCAAGCCTTATACGGCAGCTTGATTCCAATTCCGGGCTTGCTTCCCAGTTGACTTTCTACGATGTTGTTACCGGCGATTGGCGAAATCTGTTTAAGCAGCTCGACGATATCGATAAAGTTACCGCTGATGATATCCAGCGAGTTGCCAAACAATATTTTACGACTAAAAACCAGACAGTGGGCATTATCGATACGACCATTACTGAAAAATGATTTTTTCACAGGAGAAGCGAAATGAGAGCTTATAAATCGGCCCCCGGGAGAATTGTTATTTTTGGAATTCTTGCCCTGTGCTTTGCAGTCACAAGCTGTACCCAGAACTCCCCCCTTAATTACAAAGAGTTGAAATATTCTAAACTCGGTGATATCCAAATCCCGGAGGTTCAGCAGGTTACACTTCCAAACGGGATGCGGCTGTTTCTTCTCGAAGACCATGAACTGCCGCTTATCAGTGTCTCCGCCCGTATCCGGACCGGTTCGATATATGAACCCCCCGACAAGATTGGTTTGGCTGACATCACAGGAGAAGTGATGCGCACAGGCGGAACTCTCAGCAGGACAGGTGACGAGATTGACGAACAGTTGGAGCTTATAGCTGCTTCGGTGGAAACCGGCATCGGACTTAATTCGGGCTCAGCATCTGTTTCAGTGCTTAAAAAGGATATCGATGTTGGCTTGGACATACTGGCCGATGTGCTGATGAATCCGGCTTTTCGAGAAGATAAAATAATGCTGTCAAAGATTCAGCATCAAAGCGCTATTGCCCGTCGTAATGACAATGTAAGGTCAATAGCCGCACGGGAATTTGAGAAGCTCATCTACGGCCCTGACAGTGTTTACGCAAGGCATACTGAGTATGCCACAATCGGTAGCATTAGCCGTGATGACCTGGTTGCTTTTCACAAAAAGTTCTATGGGCCCAACAATATGATGCTTGGCATTTGGGGTGATTTCGATACCGACATAATGATAGGGAAAATCGAAAGAGTTTTCAAAGGGTGGGAGAAAGTCAATGAGACATTACCGAAGGTCCCGCCGGTAGAATATGAATTCCCGAAAACAGTGAATATGATTCGTAAAGAAGATGTCAACCAGTCGAACATCTACCTCGGGCATATCGGTGGCTTGAGGAGCAATCCTGATTATTTCGCGTTAATCCTCATGAATCGTATTCTGGGCAGCGGGTTTACCAGTCGCCTTTTCAAAAATGTACGTTCTCGCGAGGGATTGGCATATTCCGTTTTCGGAATCTATTCGGCAAACTATGATTTCCCCGGCCTCTTTTACGTTGGCTGCCAGACAAAATCCGACAATACCATAAAGGCCGTTCGTGCTATGACTGAAGAGGTCAGAAAGATGACTGAAAGTGAGGTTACCGACGAGGAGCTGGCACTCGCTAAAGACAGCTATCTGAATTCATTTGTTTTCAACTTCGACACAAAGGGCGGCATTGTCCAAAGGCTGATGACCTATGCCTACTATGACTATCCGCTTGATTTTTTACAAAAGACCAAAGAGAGCGTTGAACAGGTCACCAAAAAGGATGTGCTCCGCGTTGCGAAAGAATATCTCAGGCCCGATGACGTACAAATACTTACTGTTGGCAAACCCGAGGATTTCGATGAACCGCTTTCTGTATTAGGCTCAGTGCATGAGATCGACATAACTATTCCGGTACCTCAAAGATAAAAATATGATCCCTTGGTGAGAATATTGTTATCCTGAGAGAAGCAAAGCGAAGTCGAACGGATCTATTTAAAATAATTCCTGCATCAGCAGGATTCCATAAATAATCAATAATCAATAATCATTGATCATTAATCATTTACAAGGCCGGCGACAAACTCTGACCGTCTGGAGAGCTGTAACGCCACGAATCTAACCGATTAACGGTCTTGACCTGCCCGTCAAGGAATACCGCATTCACAACACCGTCTTCCATATCCGCATCCCGCGACAGGTGAAACGTACCGAAACTGTCCCACTTCTCATAGACGCACATGGCCGTGTCGTTGAAGGCATAGCTGTTGTAAGGCCGGGTGATCCAAAGATTCTCTTCACCAAAGAAGAAAATTTCCGAATGATGTCTGATATCTGTAATTTTCTTATCTGTCAGATATGAATTCATCGAGTAATTGTAATTCGGCTTAACCGGCACACCCTCGACGTGTTCCGGATGAATAGTCCCGAACATATTGGCGATTCTCCCGAAAGCCGGGCAAATGTGAATATCCTTACCTTTCAAATAAGGCCAGAATGGCCCTGCGTACTTCGGATTCTTTTCAAGATCCCAGTCGGGATTATGCCACCGGCAGTACCGGTGCGGTTCACCGGGATAAGTTCGCTGACTGTAAAAACTCGTCCACGCGTTAGGCATCATTCCGTCACAATCATCAGCGTACATGAACGCCATCAGTCCGTAAGATTTAAGGTTCGATTTGCAGCCGATAAATTTCGCCTGCTTTTTTACGCGATTCAGAGACGGCACTAATATAGCCATCAGTATCGCTATAATGGCAATAACAACTAAAAGCTCTATTAGAGTAAAGCCCTTGAGATGCCGTCCGGCCATTGTGATGATTCCTCACAACCAAATCAAAAAAACTTTTAACAATAATTGCCCATATATTGTACCGATCTTAATCCAAATTCAAGCTTTTTCCTTTCCCTTTATATGACAATCCCTGTCCTTGAATGTAGTAGTCAGGGATCAAACCCAATATTGAAGCGCAGCGCAAATCCCGACTACTCGACAGTCAATATTCAATCGAAAATAGTAAATTGAAAAGGTTTTACCCCCGAGACCTACTCCCTTAACTTATAATAAGAGGATATTTGGTACTTAATATTTTGTTGCTGGAACATGAAAAAAATAGAGCTTACACCTCTTTCTCCGCACTGCAGGGGTTTTTGGGATCGTTTTTCTAAAAAATTTCGTAACATTTCTGGTTTGCAAACGTCTATATAATAGGACGACTGACTCACAGCAGTTGCTGAGATTGAGATGAAATTACGTTATTATGAGATTTGACGTTTGCGGGTCTTTTTCTATGAAGTGTACAGGGGAAATCCCGGCTGTACTTTTCGCAGTAGTTTTCATTAGGAGGATTAATATTCGTTTCGTAATTAACATGGTGGAAATTCAATAATTTTTGAAAGGGTAATAGGATGAAAAGGGTATTATTTGCATCAATATTAGTTTTACTGATCAGTGGAACCGCATCTGCAAATGGTCTTTCCGAGGCTCTGGATACAAATTTGAGTTGCACAACAACCGGCGATGCGGCTTGGTTTGCTCAGATGGCGATAGCTTATTTTGATGGCGACGCCGCACAAAGCGGAGATATCGGGAATAGCCGGAATTCGTTGATACAAACGGCTGTTAGCGGCACCGGAACGGTGAGTTTCTTCTGGAAGGTAATTATTATAGAGACAAAATGTCAGTGTGCCGCAGCAAGTTATGTCAGAGATGGGAGTAGGCCTCCTGCAATCGGCTTACAGGAGGAGTCATTGGATGTAGCAGAACCATACAGTGACATATGGTTTGAATGATAGGAGCCGGATGAGTCGAGAGGTTCACGTCCGGTTCTCGGAGGGGCTGAGGGTGAAATTCCCTCGGTCTACTTGCTCCTTATAATCAGGGTATTTTCCAGCTAATGAAAGAGACGACTTTTAGAATTATTAATTGATAATTATTGCGTTTATATTCCTGATTTCTAAATGAGTAGTTACGATAAGAGACAAAAAAATCAGTTATTAACGTGCAGGATTTTTGCTCCTTCAAACCCATTGAACTTTGTAGAAGATGCTGTGCTGTAAGCTCCAATATTTTTTGTATAGAGATAATCCCCTATCCCCAAGTTTTTGGGAAGATACTCCGCAAGAGAAATTTTGTCAAAGCTATCACATGTCTGTCCGACAACTGCGCAGATCTCCTTCTTTCCTCTTTTAAACGAATAAAAGTTTGGAATCCAATGGTCATAAACTACACCTGAAAAAGTGTGATAAACACCATCGTTGATATGATAAAAGATTTTCTCTTCTCTTTTGGCTTTTCCTATTATTTCAGTGACAAGTATTGAGGATGTTGCTGCAATAAATCTTCCCGGCTCTGCAATAATCTCCGTATCTTCTGAAAAAAGCCTCTTGAATTCGTTGTTTAGTATGTTTGTAAGTTTTTCAAACTTTGGCCCGTTAGTGTCGTAAGGCACGGGAAATCCTCCCCCGATGTCGATAATATCTAACTCATATCCTTTTTTTCTCGCTTCATTATGTATCTCGGAAGTTATGTCCAGCGCAGCAACGTAATTTTCAAAATTAGTGCACTGACTTCCGACGTGAAAGCTTAAGCCTTCCACCTTTAGCCCTGAGTCAAAAGCTTTTTCTATTAGATTTAGGGCATCGCCTGGTTCCGCCCCGAATTTCGAAGCCATTTCTACTTGTGAGCCTATGTCGGGAACTTTTAATCTCAGAATCAAGCCTGCTTTTTTGCAGTGCTCTTTTATCTTTGTCAGCTCAGCCGTGTTATCATAAGTGACAAGAGGTTCGTATTTATTTATTTTTCTTAAAGTTTCCCTGTCTTTTATTGTGTTTGAAAAAATTATCTTGTCCCAGATGAAAAACTCTTTCTTCTTTTCCCTCCATCTGTCAATGAGATTATAAACATCCATAAACTCATTGTAAGATGCAACGTCAAAGCTTGCTCCTTCGTTAAACAGGGTCTTGATAATTTCCAGCTCGGAATTTGCTTTGACTGCGTAATATGCCTGTACCCTCGGAAGGGCTTTTTTGAATCTTTGGTAGTTTGCCCTTATTATATCATGATCTATGATAAAAAGAGGGGTTCCATGCTTTTTTACCAGCTTGAGAAGTTTGTTTGTTTCCATTTCTTTTTCAGTTTTTATTTAACAATTCATCGAGCTCACTCATTTCTTTCGGAGCGGTTGCTTTGAAGTTCTCGAAATATGAGTTCTTTAATTTCCCGATTAATTCGTCTTTTCTATCATAAAGCCTTTTAAGTTCTTTTGGACGCGTATTCTGCAGAACATAAGAGGTAATTAACGGAAGAGCAATCGTCGAATCTGTGTACACTATAACACTTTTCTCGACTTCTTTCGGGTCTATCTTGCCCCAGGTTACTGCTTCCTTGGGGGTTGCTCCGGACAAGCCGCCGGTGTCCACTCTTGCGTCTGTTATCTGAATAAAGTAATCCTGTCCGACCTCCTTTATTCTTAATATTTCCTGTATCTGTGGCTCTGTTTGAAGCATGAAATTCTTGGGGCTTCCTCCTCCGATCAAAAGTACTCCCGTTTTCCCTTTTTCGTATATTTTGGAATTAAGAACAATGGCGGTTGATTCATTTACATCTATGCTTGGATTGATTCTCAGTTTGAATTTGTCGCTTAAGACCTCCAGTCCTGCTATATTCATGCCGATAGTTGAATCTCCCGGAGAAGATGTGAAAACGGGGACGCCCGCCCTGTAAGCTGATGCCATAATGCTGACTTTTCCGATCTTGTTCTCTTCCTCGACATCATTCATTATTTTTCCCAAATGATGGTAGAATTCCTGGGTTCCCATTTCTTTTTGGAATTCTTTTCCTGTCAGGATTTTCCTTAACTTCCTGTCTGTTTCCATCAAAACATTTTCATAATCGAAGAGAACATCGTAGATTCTTGTTACGCCTGCTTCTTTTAACGCACAGTCATCGACGTTGGGGCTGCCTTCGTAAAGGGGAAAATTGAATGGATAATGCATGTCATGATACATATTGGCGCCTGTTGCAGCTATCCAGTCGACGAAACCGTGCTCAATTAAAGGGATAATTGAAGAAGCCGTCCCTGCAGGGGTTAGAGCGCCTGCCAGGCTCATCCCGACTGTAATGTCCTTCTTGGAATACTCTTTTACCATTAATTCACAAGCGTCTTTTATTCTTCCTGCATTATAAGCATTGAATGTTTTTTCAATTAAGTCAGTCACAGAATAAGCATCAGTTATTGGCTCAGGAAGAATTCTTTTTCCTGATAAATACTGTGATTTCTTTGGGCAGTTATTTTCCATCTTCTAACCTCTGCATAATCACATGTTTAAATCCTTTTTTCTTTAGCGTGCATCGAAAAGCTGCATTTATCATACGTCGGTCTGTTTTTTCCGTCCCACCGTTAAAACATTAATCTTATATTATGCCGTTACGGGTCGGCAGCAAACTATACACGTTAAACGATATCGAAAGTTCCTGTTTCGAAGCGTAGTTTATCCAATCTTGTATTTTTGTCAAGTAAATGACGGAGCTAGCTGTTCAGTGGGTACACTTTGGGGAAATCCTTGAGCGAATCCGACCATAGCGTCTTTTGGTGATACCTTGGGAGGCGGGATGGGCTTCAATCCCAATCAAAGCATAGTATAATTAATCATTTACGAGTTTTTGTGTAGCGCAGCCGACACAAATGCTCTATTGGACTGAACCACTGAAGCGTTATTTGGGATTTTGATAAAAAAGCCGGATGATTGACATTTAGTCTCCTAAGTTGTAGACTTGGCCTCAGTTCTTTGTTCCTATTTAACAGGGTATCTATGGCTTTCTATTAGAGGTGAGTTCTCATGATAAATAAATTTAAACACAAATTAGATTTACCGTTAAATCGTCGTGCTTTCTTGGGTTTTGGAGTTGGCTCTGTTGCGGCTAATATGAGCGCCATGAGCACAGCTAATGCGGCCGATATGGACACGGCGAACATCGTCACACCTCCAAAGGGTAAACGGATCTTGCTTGCATGTAAGCTGGGGATGTTACCAAAAGAACTGGACGGACGGAAGTTATCTGTCGTGGAGCGCCTGCGGATGGCGGGCGAGGCCGGATTTGATGGTGTGGATTTTGACCAGGCCGGGGAGTACACACCGCAGGAGGCAAGGCGGGCCGTTCAGGAATCAGGAGTATTCGTTCATAATGCGATTAATCATGCGCATTGGTCGCAACGTCTCACGAGCGGTAATGAGCAGGAACGGGCACAGGGGCGGGAGAACATCATGCACTGCATCCGGACCTCACATGCGGCCGGAGGAAGCGGAGTGCTGATTGTCGTCGGACGTGGCAGCGATGGACCTGCTGATGTTATTGTGGAGCGCTCCCGACAGGAAATCAAAAAACTTCTCCCTTTGGCGGCGGCACTGGGACAAAGGATCCTGATAGAGAACGTGTGGAATCAGATGATGTATGAACATGATGCACCGCCGGACCAGGACCCGCATCAGTTCATCGAATTCGTCGACAGCTTCCGGAGTCCGTGGGTCGGCATGTACTACGATATCGGCAACCACTGGAAGTATGCCCAGCCGGGCGAGTGGATCCGCGCTTTCGGCCACCGTTGCGTGAAGCTTGATGTCAAAGGCTTCAGCCGGGCTAAGAATAAATTCGTTGATATTACCAGCGACGATGATGACCTCCCATGGGAGCAGGTCCGCAAAGCCCTCGACGATATCAATTTCTCTGGCTGGGCGACGGCCGAGGTCGGCGGCGGCAACGTTGAACGCTTGACAAAGGTCTATAATCAGATGCAGAAAGCCTTCGGCATTTGATCAGGAGAGTGCGCTTCGTCAACGGGGATCTGATTTTAAAAAATTTGTTCATGAAGTTGTAAGAATGGTTAGGGAAATTGTCTGAAGAAGCACAATTATATCTTGAAGGATAACAACCACTGCCATTTGGTTAGGTAGCAGATTCAGAAATAAATTGCTCAATATAGAACTGTTTTGAGTATTTATAAGCTAAGATAAGATATATTGCAGATTGCCGCCGGATATCCCAAAAAGAATTATCTGATTCACACATTTCATTCTCACCATATAATTAAAAAACCATCTCCACCCTCTCAGATATTGGCCACAATATTACAAGATAACC
>JAVVFI010000111.1:0-13480 GCA_032250555.1 Sedimentisphaerales bacterium | reverse complement strand
TTACATCCACAGCCCCATTAACCGGATCAAGGCTCTCAACTGCTCCCTCAGTAATAAAGCTCCAGACATCACCTTTAAACGTTTCGACAATATCGAACTCATCGACCCGCCAGTAATAAGTCTTGGCCATTTTAAGTGTGCCGGGATCATAGGTCGTAGTACCCTGGGCCTGGCCTCCTGAAGCATTATCGACTTCTTCAAAATTGTCGCCGAAATATACGGTGTGCAATTTTGAACCGAAACCTCCCGTCCAGCTAAGTTTCCCATTTACATCTACAGACTCGGCGCCATCGGCCGGATCAGGTGCGTAGCCGGTCTTGGGTGGAATACTAAAGCTCCAGATATCACCCTTCCACGGGCTGTTCGGCTCGGCATCGTTGACCTCATCAACTCGCCAGTAATAAGTCGTTCCAGGCACAAGGCCTTCAGGAAAAGCAAAACCGGGAAAGCCGACAACAGCAAACGTTAAGGCCTGATTACCGATGAACGTTCCTTCGGCGCCTTCGTTCACCGCATCAAAATTATCCCCGATGTAAACATCATGCGAAACTGCAAGCGCCCCGGGTGTCCAGCTAAGATTCACCCATGTGTCTGAAATTAAAGCGCCGTCAGCCGGATCAGGTCCGAAAGAATAAGGCCACGGCTTACCTTCCATGGCACTGAGTATCTCAACCTCTGACAGAGCGTGGTCGTAAAGCCGGATCTCATCCATAATACCGTCCCACGCGAATCCTCTGGCGGCATCTAACTCGCCCACCCACACAGGGGCACCCCCTCCGCCCACAGCATCGGCCGGATGGTCGTCGCTGGATTCAAGAACACCGTTGATGTATAGCTTAATCTTCTCGCCGGCGTTGCCTTGCCCATCAAATACCAGAGTGAGGTGGTACCATGTGTTATCTACGAGAGGTTCCGTTGACAAACCTATATTCGTGTTGTTACCATTCACCCGGCCATTAACAAGCTGGTCTGTCCAGATAAACAAGTTGTACACATCGCCGTCATTATAGGCATTTCTTTTCGATATGATGGACATCCCTTCATAGCTCGCTATATTCCGCGGCAGCACCCATGCTGCGATGCTGAGAGCGGTCATACCCTCCAGTTTGGCCGCATGAGTAACCTCAACACGGTTGGCGTTGTTCCCGTCAAACTCTAATCCCTTACCAATCTTCGCATCGATAAGGTTAAGTGAGCCCAGAACTCCAACTGTAGCAGGATTGGCAGAAGCATCTATGGGATTCTGGGCATCCTCGAACGGCAGGTGAAGCACCAGACTCGCTGTCGCATTGCCGACGATACTAAAAATTAAAACAATAGAGAGTAGATAACTCAGTTTGTGATTCATAATATTCCTCCTGAAAAAAATTAAAAATAGTTGTTTATGCTTTTTGTCTCATCAATATTCCAAAGAAGCGGGAATACAAATTTACCGTTGAAATGTTGACACCTCCTGTTGTGAAGCACAATTCTCGCCTCTTACGATTAGCTCAGTGCTTTACATTATAATTCCTCCTCTATCAAGAAGCTCCAAAGTTTACACAGGCCGGAAATAAAATCATCACATTCCCGACTATACAGGCGCAACCTTTACCAGTACTATCTATACCAAATTATACACCTTCTCGTCAAGAAAAATCGCTGGATAATATTCGCAGAAAACTCCTGAAAACAATAATAAGAAGAAGAGGTTTTAAAATATACGACAATTATCTAATACAGGATTTGGAAACAGAACTCATATATTCGCATAACTTATTGCTTTGTATCCCTTTGGCATCGAACAAAAGACCAGACGTAATAAACCGGGATACCTAAGAGTATGCTCCCGAGACTGTAAATCGAAGGCGTCCGCCACTGCTTGAACGCAAATACAGCCATAAAAATAATCACGGCCATAAAGATCGCTGGAACAACAGGGTACCCGGGCACGCGAAACGGTCTTTCCATATCCGGCTGGCGATATCTAAGGACATAAACCGCCCCGACAAAAAGCAGCGCAAAAAGCGATAATCCCACCGAAGCATACTGGTACAAGTTCTGAAAATCCGTAACGAAAAGAATTATTACCGCGCACACGCTCTGCGCGATCATCGCGTAAACCGGAACCCGCCCCTTTGAGTTGACATGCCCAGCCACCGATGGAAACAATCTGTCCCTGGCCATTGCATAGTAAACCCGCGGGCCGGTAATAATGAAAGCACTAACCGTAGCCAAAAAAGTCAGTCCTAATAAAACGGAGAAAACGTTGGAGGCCCTCGATCCAAAAAGATTTCCGACCGCCATTTTGGGAAGCAGTTCCGCGTTGTCAAACCCCACATCAGCCATAGGTACCGCATAAGCAAAAACGAGATTTAAAGCCAGATACAAAACAATTACCAATCCGGCGCCAAGCAGCAGCGACCACGGGAGAATTTTGCCCGGATTCTTAACCTCACCTGCCAGATAGCTGGCGGCATTCCAGCCGCTGTAAGCAAACATTACATAGAATAACTGAGTAACTGCAGTCCCGAAGTCAACATCCCCTACCGGCTGCCCTTCCGAAAGATTTGCCAGTTGTCCTTTGCCGAACAGAAACGCCAGCACCACCAGACATACAAACAGGCCGAATTTGATAACCGTTGTAAGATTTTGCGTCCAGGCGGACTGACGGTGACCAAAAAGATTTGGCAGTGTAACCACAACTATAATAGCAGCAGCGGCGGCTTTAATAATAAGGCCGGCTTCATTCTCGGCCAGGCCGAATGGCGTCAAAAGGTACTTCGCCGAAATATATCCCGCCACCGCTAACGGCGCGGAAAAGCCCAGAAAAAACGACGTCCAGCCGGATAGAAAAGCTGGCATCGGACCGTATGCTTCGCGAAGGTAAATATACTCTCCGCCCGAACGGGGCAGAGCCGCCGCCAGTTCCGCCACACACAGGGCACCGCACATAGCCAGCAAACCGCCAAGGGCCCAAAGCCCGAATATTACAGGGTAGTTTTGGAGTGAAGCCATCATGTATCCGGGCGAGATAAGAATTCCTGTTCCCACCATGCTGGCGATAACCACGTAGGTCGCAGTCGATAGACCAAATCCGCGCTGCAATTCTTCATTTGGCATTCTCTTTGTCCTTATAGTGCCTGATTATTCACGCATTCATGGACTTGTCCAGAAATCCATCCCATATACGCCGCTGTTCAATCAACGCCTCAACACGGTCGGGAACCTTATCGCTTACTTCCAGCAGTTGCCAGCCCTTCCAGCCCATTTTTACCAGCAGGTCCATTTGAAGCTGATACGGAAATTCCGCATCTTTAAGATTGTGCAGGTGCAGCGTATCACCCAGCAAATCCTTGACTAAGTTGAAATTGTGCTCGAATCCGTTGCCCGCGGCATCTCTTGTACTGGAGTTGAGCTTAATCCGGACGCTCGGCTGGTTAACGCGATCCATAATCGCCCTTAGTGTCGGCAGCTCGCCGACATTTCCATGTGCTTCGAGGCGGACCTGCTGGCCATAGTCGGCTGCAAATGCCCCCAAAATATTCATCGATTTGCTGATTTGCTCGATGGTCTTTTCTTTCGGAACGCCGTTGTGGAAACTGTTCGGGAAAACCCTCACGCCGCTGGAACCTACATCCCGGCTTAGCTTTATATAGCCCTTGGTATTTTCAATCGCCGCTTCGAGCTCAGCAGAGTCCGGTGAATCATAACGTTCACCGCTGGCAATTCCGACCAATGTGACAGGGCTATCCTCGAACTGTTTTCTTACCTCGCGGCGCTGCTGTGCGTCAATCTCAAGCTCAACACCGTGAGCATAGGACTGGCTGGTTCGCAGCTCAACACCAAAAGCCCGGGCTTTGCTGCAGTTGGCAATCAACGTCGGGATGTCCCAGTCTTTGCCCCACTGATAGGTAGTAAATCCAAATCTCGTCCTGGTATTGGGATTCGACGCAGCTTTATGATAAGTACTGCTGCATGATGTTAAAGTCGCCCCGGCACACACACCGGCGGCAACACCGATACCACGCGACAGAAAGCTCCGGCGTGAAATGTTTTTCTCATTGGAAGGCATAAATCTTCTCCTTTATAAAAAAACTACGAATATAGACGAATTAGAAGATGAACTTTATTGCCCTGAGCAAAAAAAATCCATAAAAATATGGAAAAAACCGCCTGGAGTAATTTAGTCACCCGCTATATGCTTCAACACATACTGTCAAGAGCACTTTAGCTCTACATTGAATTCTCCGAAAGAACCAATTGCTTCAAAGCCCAATTTTTCATAACACCTGATTGCACTTGTATTGTCCGCTTTCACATTAAGGCCAATATCATCTATCTCTTTTAATAATGATTTACAAACTTTAGCTGCTGCAATTCTGCCGTATCCTCTGCCTCTATAATCCGGATGCGTTGCAATATTGCCCAAAGCGGCAACACGATAGCGGGCCGAACAAACATGCACACCTGCGACACTTACCAGCACACCAGACTTCCGAATACCGTAATATTGTTTCGTCTCCAACATCTTCGGTTCAAAAAAGTTCCCGGGATGAGCCTGTTCAAAAAAGCTCATAATTTCGCCTAAATCCGACACTGAAAGCCCTTCGGCCTCTGAGGTATCAATTTTTGTTAATAGTGACTTATCCGTCAAAGCCATCCTGTCATGCCTGCCGAATGGCCGTAAATGATAATATTCCGCTAATATACTCTCCGAACCTGAAATAACGTGAGCATGAAAACGCCTTGGTAAAATCCCAATCAAGCAACGTAAAAGCTCTTCCGTATAAACAGTCTTGTCATCTTCTCCAAGGGCATGAAGGCACGGCAAATTCCCGCCCGCGTACATCAATGCTATGGCCCGGATTCCTGTTGAGTCGGTCAATGCATACCATGTAGTGTATGGCCAGAAAAAATCGTCAAGGTCACCAAGACTATAAATATGGAGAAACACATTGCCGCGCAGAAATGTCTCTATCGTGTCCTTATCATGTAAACATATCACTTCCATTGCCCGTCCCTTTTTAACAGACCGGAAACTGCGCGGATATGTTCGGGTGTAGTTCCGCAGCAGCCGCCAACAAGACTTGCTCCGGCACGAATACACTCATCAATCCCCTGTGCAAAATCATCCGGGTCCATTTCAAACACAGTCTCGTCACCAACTAATTTGGGCTTGCCGGCATTCGGCTGCGCCAACACAGGCAGTGACGTTGCCGACTTAAGCACCGAGACAATTACAGCCATCTGAACCGGATCTATATCACCGCAATTAGCGCCAATAACATCAGTACCGCTATCAGTGAGGCTTTTCGAACATTGCTCCGCTGAATCACCCATCATCGTCCTCCCGCCTTTTGTCTCACTCGCAAATGCAATTGATACAATCACAGGCACCGAAAAATTTTCCTTACACGCACGAAGGGCACACAAAGCCTCCCTCAAATCAAACATAGTCTCAATGACAAATCCGTCAACTCCGGATTCAGCTAAGATTCCCCCTTGCTCTTTGAAAGCATCATAAAATTGCGATTCCTTATAAGTACCATACGGCTCAAGCAGTTGACCGGTCGAGCTGATATTCCCAAGCACATATTGCCCCTCGCTGGCAGCCTTCCTTGCAATCTCCACCCCCGCCCTATTCACATCTTTTACAGATACGCCTACCTTGTGCGTCTCGATATAGATACGATTCATCGTCAGCGTATTGGTCGTTATCGCATCACAGCCGCTTTGCGCATACTCCCGCTGTATTTCAAGTACAACCTCGGGATTATCAAGGTTAGGCCTTGCCCGACCCATAAGACCATGCTTGCCAAGCTCGGTCCCGATTGCTCCATCAAGCAAAATAACCTCTTTCTGTTTTAAGGCTGCTGAAAAATCCATGAGCGGCTAATTCCTCGCTTTGGTTATCCTCATTCAACACCAAGCATGATCAACTCATTCAGAACCTGACTGACACTCTCGAAAAGAATTGTATTTAGCCCTGCTCTTTGTGCCCCGTCTATATACTCGGTCTTATCATCTATGAATACTGATTCCTCGGCTTCCACCCCAAGCCTCTCAATGGTAAGTTCATAGATTCCTCTCTCGGGCTTGCTCGTCCCCTCGGCACACGAAAAAACCAGCACATCGAACATGTCATATCCGAGCTGATGAAAGTACCGCATAGCCGGCTCTTCCGTGTTGGACAAAAACGCCGTCTTATAGCCTTTTTTACGAAGACTTTTCGCCAAAGAAAACATTCCCTCTCTGGGAACATAGGCCGCCTTGAACGCATCAGCCCATAACGAAGGAACTTTCGGCTTCGATACTCCCAATCCGCCGCACATCCCTCCCCAGAACTCTTCTTCACTGATTACACCTTTTTGAAAATCCCCCCCGAACTTACCGTACTCTTTTATATACTCTTCCTTCGATACACCCAAAGCCTCCGAGCAATATTTCACAAGACCCGGAGCGGGGTCTTCTATCAGAACGCCACCCCAATCGAATATTACTGATTCTATTACTTCCATTGCAAATATCCCATATACAGCCGATTTCAGTTATTTCCCCTCAAAACGATACAAAGGTTCAATCCACATATCAACATTTTTCTGCCCCGGCTCAACTTTCACCTTTAGTCTTTGACGAACGTCCTTGTAGAATCTATAATCAGGATTTCTTTTCGAGGAAAACTATGGAGCTGATTTTAATTGTAGTAATTGCTGTTCTGCTTTTAGCTGTGCTGGGGCTTTTGGTCTGGCTCATTATCTCGAACTCCGCCAACGCAGAAAAAATGGCTGGCCAGCAGGCCTCTTTTGGTCTTTTACAGCAGCAGTTGGAAACCCTCAAAAGCTCTCAGGACGACACTAAAGACAAACTCCAGAAATCCCTTCTGGACGGCCAGACAAATATCGGCAAAAACATGCAGGCCGGCCAGGAGGTCCTCGACCGGCTCAATAAGCAGATAGGCGAGCTGCAGGGCACAAACAAGCAGATGATGCAGGTCGGATCAGAAGTCAGAAGGCTGCAGGACATCCTAAGCTCGCCCAAACTCCGGGGCCAGATGGGCGAGTGGTCGCTCGAAAATCTCCTTGCCAATATCCTGCCCAAAGACAGATACAAACTCCAGTACACATTCAAAGACGGCAAAACGGTCGATGCCCTGATAGAGCTGGCCGATTTCTCCGTGCCCGTCGATGCCAAGTTTCCACTGCCCGGTTTTGAGAAAGTTGTGAAAGCCGAAGAAGAGGCGGAAAAAATAAAACTCCGCAGACAATTTCTTAAGGATGTAAATAATCACATCGACAAAATCGCCGCCGACTACATCAGGCCCGCCGAGGGCACACTTGATTTTGCGTTAATGTACATACCCGCCGAAAATGTCTATTACGAAACGATAGTAAAATACATCGGAGAAACTCAGGATATTTTGCAGTATTGTTTTGATAAAAAGGTAATCCCCGTTTCACCGAATCTTTTATATGCCTATCTTATGACGGTGGCGATGGGTCTGCACGGCCTGCAAATAGAAAAACAGGCCGCCGAAATCCGGCAAAACCTGAAAAAACTTAATTCCTCTTTCGCAGACTACACCGGCACATGGGATATTCTCGGCAAACACCTGCGAAACGCCTACAGCCAGTACGATGAAGGCCAGAAAAAGCTCGACCGCTTCGGCCTGAACCTGAACCAAATACAGGAAGAAAAAACTATGGAAGAATAAGCACGATTGACAAAAGATACTATTCAAATAAAATGATGATTCTATGAAAGACGATACCTTAGATTTTATCAAATCCTGTATTAAAAGACGCAGAATACGCTGGACGTATCATGTTAATATGCGACTAAAAGGACGGTTTATAACTCGACAAGCAATCTTGTCTTCGGCTAATAGATACGAAATAATAGAAGAATATCCTGAAGATAAGTATTTACCGAGCTGTCTTGTATATGCAGAATATGAAAAAAAGATTATCCACATTCAAATAGCTATGGATTTTGAAAACGAAAGCATAACGATTGTTACTGCATATAAACCGACTCTGGACAAGTGGGAAAAAGATTTAAAGACAAGGAGAACATTATGATTTGTCATAACTGCGGAGGAAACTTAGAAAAGCTTATTACCAATCTGCCATTCAAAGTCAGCTATGAGTGCATCGTTATTATCAAGGGATTACCTGTTTTGCAATGTCAGAATTGTAACGAATATGTGATTGAAGATACGGTTATGGAGAAAGTGGACAGCATCCTGGATAATATTGATACTACAGCAGAACTTGAAGTCCTTAGCTATGCAGTATAACAAAATTCGACCGTTTCAACCTTCCATCCTGCTAAAGCCAGAGCAATAAAACAAGCGAATCTGTTTAGTTAAGAAATGAAGAATTGAATAAAGGATTTTTTATGTCAGAAAATTACGATTGCATCATAGTTGGCGGCGGGCCGGCCGGTCTTGCCGCGGCCCTCTACACCTCACGCGATAGAATGAAAACTTTGATACTCGAAAAATTCATGCCCGGCGGTCAAATCATCAACACCGACCGAATCGAAAACTACCCCGGCATCGAACGCATCGACGGCCCCGGCCTTATCATGCAAATGCAGCAGCAGACCGAGAGCTTCGGCGCTGAGATAAAGAACGGCGCTGAAGTAACCAGTTTGGAAAAACTCGAAGACGGAAATATCGCGGTCTATTGTGACAAAGACAAATACACTGCAAGGGCAGTTATTTTAACACCCGGCAGCGACTATCGAAAACTCGGCGTACCCGGCGAAGAAGAATTCCGCAACGCCGGCGCAGGCGTCAGCTATTGCGGAACCTGTGATGCGCCTTTCTTCAAGGGTAAAGAGGTCGTAGCAGTCGGCGGAGGCAACACCGCCGTCGAAGAAACGCTGCACCTGACAAAGTTCGCCAAAAAAGTAACAATGATCCACCGCAGGGATGAATTCAGGGCGGCAAAGGTGCTGGTCGAGGAGCTGCTTGCAAAAGCCAACGAGCCCGATTCAAATCTTGTTATAAAGTACGACACCGTTGCGACCGCCATTCAGGGTGAAGGCAAGGCCCAGTCGGTCAAACTCAAAAACGTAAAAACGAACGCCGAAGAAGACTATCCCTGTGACGGCGTATTTATCTTTATCGGCATGGTGCCGAACACCGGCTTTCTCAAAGGTTCTGTAGAGCTGACAGAACACGGCTTTATCAAGTGCGACTGCGCATATCTGCGAACGAGCATCCCGGGCGTCTTCGTGGCCGGAGATTGCAGAATCGGAGCCGCCATGCAACTGGCCACCGCCGTAGGAGACGGCGTTGTCGCCGCTATGATGCTAAAGCAGTATTTCAGAGACCCGAATTGGTGGAATGAGCCGGTCGCCGAACTGCTCGGACCCGGCGGATGGTAATACAAACCAAAAAACTCGTAAACCAGCCTGTCGTCCGGCCTTTGCGGAATGACAACAATTTTTATTGACGACAGCCAATGCTTCAGGTAATATAACCGTCAAGCAAATCCGGCTTTTATTGCCGGGCGGTAGTTTCCTGCGAATTATTCGCTGAAAGGATAAAAAATTATGGCTGGTAATGTAATTGAATTAACTGATGCTACTTTTGACGAGACTGTTCATAGCTCCGATGTGCCCGTGCTGGTTGATTTCTGGGCGCCTTGGTGTGGCCCCTGCAAAATGATAGCCCCGCTTATACAGGAAATCGCAGACGAATACATAGACAAGGCCAAAATCTGCAAACTCAATACAGACGACGCCCGTGACAGCGCAATGGAATTCAGCATCAGTGCAATACCGACAATCATTCTGTTCAAGGACGGTCAGGTACAAAAAAAATGGGTCGGCCTAACCAGCAAAAAGGACCTCGCAGCCGCAATTGACGAACTGCTGTAAAACTCAATAACCTGCGCACCAACAGGAAAATTGAAAATGACTCACGAAGACCTGAAAGGCAAAAAGGTCTTGGTACACGGTGCCAACATCGGAATCGGCTCAGCAACAGCCTGTTTACGAGAGCCTGAATTCGCCCCCAACCAAAATGAGGAGTATCAAAGTGAAGCGAAAATTTATCACTCAATCAGTAATGATAGCAGTATGTATTGGAATAGTAGCATGCGCCTGCTGTACAACAACCGAAGATTCAGAGATATCCAAAGCGAAAACGTCGGAGCATAGTCGAAGAGTTATTCCATTAGCAGGCCAATGGCTCTTCAAGCTGGATCCCGCCGAAACCGGCGAGAAAGACAAATGGTTCAATAGCATACTGCCAGACCAAATCAATCTGCCCGGCTCGACAATCGAAAACGGCTTCGGCGACGATATCTCCCTCGATACGAAATGGACCGGCAGCATTATCGACAAGTCGTTTTTTACTGACCCCAAATACGAAAAGTACAGGCAGCCCGGCTCAATAAAAATCCCATTCTGGCTCACTCCCGTAAAACACTATAAAGGCCCCGCCTGGTATCAGAAACAAGTGGATATACCCGCCGACTGGGCCGGTAAAAAAATAACTCTGTTTCTGGAACGCTGTCACTGGGAAACAAAAGTCTGGATAGATGGTACCGCCGTCGGCTCGCAAGACAGCCTCTGCACACCGCAGCTCCACGACCTTAGCAGACTGATGTCACCCGGCAGACATACCCTGACTATCCGCGTGGACAATTCGATGAAATATAACGTCGGAAACAACGCCCACTCAGTAAGCGACCATACCCAGTCGAACTGGAACGGCATAATCGGCAGAATCGAGTTACAGGCCGCCGATACCCTCCAGATAAGTGATGTTCAGGTCTATCCAAACATAAGTAATAAATCTGCAAAAGTTATTGTAACAATCAACAAATCAGGCACCCAAAATCTCAAAGGAACTCTCAACGTCCGTGCCGAAAGCTTCAATACTCTGCAATCCCATAAGGCCCCACAGCATAGCATCGAGTTCACCGCATCGAAACCCATAACCATCCTCGAATTTGGTTATGCGATGGGCGATAATGTTCGATTATGGGATGAGTTCTCTCCGGCATTGTACAAGCTTACAGTCTCACTCACAGCCAAAACCGCGAAAGATACATTCCGGGATGAAAAAACCGTCACGTTCGGCATGCGCGAAATCGGCACAAAAGGAACACAATTTACTATCAATGGCCGTCTTACCTTCCTCCGCGGATCTCTGGAATGCTGCATCTTCCCCTTAACAGGATATCCGCACATGGACGTTGATGGATGGCTTCGAATTTTAAGAGCCGCAAAAGCGCACGGTCTTAACCACCTGCGCTTCCATTCATGGTGCCCGCCCGAGGCCGCGTTCGAGGCCGCAGACAGAATGGGATTTATCTTTCACGTCGAGTGCCCAGCCTGGGCAACCATCGGCGACGGCGAGCCGATCGATAAATTTATCTACGCCGAAGGTGACCGAATTCTAAAAGAATACGGAAATCATCCCTCTTTCTGTATGCTCGCTTATGGAAACGAGCCCGGCGGCAAAAATCAAAAAAGGTTCCTCGGCGACCTGGTCAACTACTGGAAAGAAAAGGACCCGAGGCGACTTTATACCAGTGCCGCAGGATGGCCCATCATACCTGAAAACCAGTATCACAGCACACCCGCCCCGCGAGGCCATCAGTGGGGCTCAGGCTTAAACAGCCGCTTCAACGCAAAACCGCCTGAAACCGCAAGCGACTACCGCGACATCATAGGAAAATACAACGTCCCCGTCGTCAGTCACGAAATCGGCCAGTGGTGTGTCTTTCCAAACCTCAATGAAATAAAAAAATATACCGGCGTCCTTAAAGCACGCAATTTCGAGATTGTCCGTGACTCGCTCACCGAAAAGAACATGCTCGACCAGGCGCAGGATTTCCTCATGGCCTCCGGAAAATTACAGGCTTTGCTATATAAGGAAGAAATAGAATCCGCACTGCGCACCCCCGGCTTCGGCGGTTTTCAACTGCTCGATATTCACGACTTCCCCGGCCAGGGCACGGCGCTTGTGGGAATTCTCGACCCCTTCTGGGATTCCAAGGGCTACATCGAACCGCAGCAGCACAAACAATACTGCAGCGAAACCGTACCCCTGATTCGTATGAAAAAACGCATCTGGACGACGGACGAAACATTCACCGCAAGCCTTGAAATTGCCCATTTCGGCCCGGCGCCTATAAACAATGCAAATGTACTCTGGTCTATCTATAACTCCGAGGTCAGCAAAGTAGCTTCAGGACAATTACCTCAGATTACAATCCCCATAGGCAACGGAACTGAGCTGGGAAATATCAATGTGCCTCTTGCCGATATTGACGCACCAAAAAAGCTGACTGTAATAATTTCGATAGAGGGCACCTCATTTGAAAACCACTGGGACATCTGGGTATATCCCGCCCGCCGGGAAACAAAACCGCCAGCCAACATACTAATAGCAGACAGCTTCGACGAAAAAGTTCAGGCCGCCCTGAAAGCCGGCCGCAAAGTGCTGCTCATGCCCCCATTGAATTCCATCGATAGTGACATCCCCGCCGGCTTCACATCTATCTTCTGGAATACGCAATGGACTAGACAGCAGCCTCCGCACACTCTCGGAATTTTATGCGACCCGAAACATCCGGCTCTGGCAAAATTCCCAACAGAATTCCACAGCAACTGGCAGTGGTGGCCCCTGGTAACAAAATCTAAATTTATGGTTCTTGACGAACTCGCAACAGAACTTCGCCCCATCGTCCAGGTGATTGACGACTGGAACACTAATCGCAAACTCGGCCTTATTTTCGAAACGAAGATAGGCTCCGGCAAACTGCTCGTCTGCAGTATAGACCTTCGCAGCAACCTCGACCAGCGACCCGTGGCAAAGCAGATGCTGCAAAGCCTCCTCAGTTATATGGACAGCAGCGCCTTCGCGCCGAAGCTAATCGCCGATACCAAACAAATCCAAAGCCTGTTCAAAAAACCAACCCTGATAAGCAAGGCTCGTATTTCAATGGTGGATAGTGAAGCTCCGGGCCACGAAGGACAAAACGCAATCGACGGCAATCCAAGGACCATCTGGCATACCTCCTGGGAGCCGACACCAAAGGCTTATCCACACGAAATCCGAATAGAGCTGCCCGAGCCAATCGCGATCAAAGGTCTGAACTATACCCCCCGCCAGGATATGTCGAACGGCTGGATTTCCGAATATAAGGTATTCGTAAGCTCCGATGGCAAAAACTGGGGCCGGCCATGCGCCGCCGGCTCTTTCCAAAAAGGCAGAAGCGATACGAACGTTCTGTTCGAAAAGGCAAGCACCGGTAAATTCGTACGTTTCGTAGCGCTCTCAGGATTCGACGGCCAGGCATTTGCCTCGATAGCCGAACTCAATATCATCCCGGCCTCTGTCAAATAACCTACCAGAAGATAATATAAAAAACAGCCACCGCCGCAATCACAAGACCCCCGGCAAGCTTCACTTCAGGAGCCGTCTTAGTCTCCATACCCTCACGCTCCGGCAACTCTCTCGGTTTATCCAATG
>JAVVFI010000110.1:4386-13576 GCA_032250555.1 Sedimentisphaerales bacterium | reverse complement strand
GTGTGCCAACGTTATTTTGCAGGCCAGACCCATTCGACTCCGCTACGCTTCGCTCAGGGTGACAGTCAGAGAATTAGTGGATTGGCTAATTGGAAAGCAAGAAAGGCAAAAACATGGGGCTGCCCCTACATTTCGAATGATTATTAAAATGAAGATTGCCGTCCCCGACCCCCGGCAGAAAAACAGGTAAGCACACCCGAGGGTAAACTCCAAAGCAAGTGAGGAGCAATCGAGGATAAACTCTGCTTCGACTCCTTTGATAAACTTGGGACAGGCAGGACAGGTTAGCTCGAATTTATCAAGTGAGGCGGCTACCGGGGATAGTCACAATTCAGGTTTGATTTTGCTTGTATGGCGACATTCAGATTTATATACTCATATCAGTTGTGAGAGGTATCACAAGGCTAAAAGAAGGTTTACTAATGAAACGTTTTATTGTTATTGCTTTAGTGTTAGTGATTATTGCTGCCGCCGGCTATGTATATCTTATACCCAAGGCACAGCGAAAATATCGGGCATTTATATGCGCTTCGGGATTGTACGGCCTTGGCCAAATAATGCTTCGCTATAACAACGACCACGATGGTAATTTCCCGACTCCTACGAAATGGTGTGATTTACTGGATAAGCAAGAGGCCGAGACCATCACACTATTTGTGAGATGCCGTGGTGCATCGGAAGGGCCTTGTAATTACGCAATGAACAAAGCGATAGCGAAAACGCCGGTTCCTCCTGATATAGTTGTACTGTTTGAGACCCATCCCGGTTGGAACCAATCCGGCGGGCCTGAAATCCTGACCACCGATTACCACGAAGGTGAGGGGTGCAATGTCCTGTTCGCCGATTTGCACGTGAAATTTGTCAAAACAAAGGATTTAGGCGACATGAAGTGGCACGCAGCAAATAGCGAGGCTGAAAAGCCATAGTGAAATCGCTGAATAACTTCCATCCCTGCTCAACATACCGCCCGAGAAGAAAAGCATGTAAGCAGACACTGTAATTTAGTTTTGAATTTTGAGTGTTGAGTTTTAATTTTATAATTTCAGGCGACGAGGGATTTTGCGACATCGACGGCTGAGGCGGCGTCGGCTGCGTAGCCGTCGGCACCGATTTTGTCTGCGTAGCCCTGAGTAACGGGTGCTCCGCCTATCATAATCTTTGCTGAGACGCCGGCATCTTTAATTGCCTTTATTGCTTTTTCCATGCCGGGCATAGTCGTAGTTAAAAGTGCGCTCATACCGACCACCTGTACACCCTGCGCTTTGACCTCTTCAACAAACTTATCCGGATTGACATCCACACCGAGGTCAATAACCTCAAAGCCTGCACCTTTTAGCATCATTGCCACTAAATTTTTGCCGATATCGTGCAAATCACCCTGGACTGTCCCTATAAGGCATTTTCCAATGGGTTTGACGCCGGCCTTTACAAGCTCTGGCTCAAGGAATTCCATCGCCATTTTCATTGCCCGAGCTGCAATAAGCACCTCAGGTATGTAAACCTCATTTTTCTTGAAACGGCCGCCGATAACATCCATGCCCGCAATTAGTCCGTCATTTAGCACACTTTTTGCCGGTGTGCCTTCTTCAAGAGCGGCTTTCGTGATTTCCACCGCTGCGCTTTGGTCGCCTTTTATAACTGCATCAGCTAATGCTTTCAAATCCGCCATCTCAGTTCACCTCAATAAAACAAGCTTTTCTGTTTACATACGTTAATTTACTTTTTGAACAATCAGACCGTAATTAAACATTATTTCATAGCTGTGAACAAGTGCAAAATTGCAGGGAACCTCTAAAAAATTCATTTTCATCTATATAGGACGTAGGACCGCGAGGTTTGTGATAAAAAAGCCCGTATATGGAAAGGGCTTAAGGTATTACCTCATAAAAAAGAAGTTATCTAAAGGGGCTTTTCAGCAAGGCCGATAGTAAAAAAGTGCCGGATTGGAGGCAGGAAGCTAAAAATTCACACTTCATGAAGAAATATAAGAAAAGTATCAGTAGCCGAGGGGTAAAGGAAGCAGAGATTAGCTGATGAGAACGCACGCAAGAGAAAAGAAAGTTCTTGTGATTCTGGGGATTTCCATCACATTGGGCGCAGCAATTCTCAATGCTCTGGGCCATAATCCTCCATCGGCGGGTGCGTTTTGTCTTTCACGGTATTATCGTCTTGGCCCTGTTAAAAAAGCCATTCTTTCCCGCGCCGACCAATCCACGAGACGCTGGATCCAAATCGAGGTTTGCTACAGTGGTACCGAATCCGGCAATATCGAGCAGTTGGCCTTATTAAGCGGAGTGGACGGTCCCGAGGACGTTAATTACCATTTTATTATCTGCAATGGTAACGGGGGGAAAGACGGTCAGATCCAATCAACTGAAAAGTGGCAAAGACAATCTTCGATTATACCCGGACAAAGCAGGAACGATGATGCGGTTTTTTGTTCAGCACTAACGGCACAGACTATTTATATCTGCGTCATAGCCGATAACGAAAACTCTTTACCTACCGACTTTCAGGTCAAAAGGACAGAAGAACTTGTCGAAGCCCTGTGTAGAAAGTTCAATATCCAGCCCGAATCCATAAGTTATGTGGATAGCCGGCAATAGCATGATACTAAGATTCTTTCCAAATAAGGGAACCTCACCGCTTATACTCTCGTAACTTTCTGATTAACCTTTTGAGGTTTTTTATAGGACCTAGCCAAGCGGGCTGATAATTACTGTCGGTAGCCGGTCAAAGCAGAGTGTTTGGCCCATAGTATAAAGCAAAGAGTATAATTAATAATAGAAAATCTTTACTTTATCAAAATTGCCTTGCCGCCATAAACCATTGCCTAAATTACAGTTATAGTTACAGATATGTGCAAGCCAAGCGGTTTTAAAGTTGTTAAATTTGATTTGTTCGATACAAACGTCACAACACGAACTGCATAACAGGTATCCATCTACAGACAAATCCGCGTTAAGTGTCTTTTTTATAAAGCCGAACAACAGAATGATTTAGCATCCCGGCAGGATGCCCGTTGCTGCTGCTTTCGGGAGCAATGAAATATTGTGAAAAGGACTTCTCATCCCGAAATTACCAGCCGAGATGTGAAATCAAGATGATGCGATGGCGCACGACAACAAGTATAAGAATTTAAGGACGAATCGAAATGATAACGGACTCAATATTAGGTATGTTCAGTATGGATATGGGTATAGACCTGGGTACATGCAATACCCTGGTATGTGTCCGGGACAAAGGTATTGTCCTCAATGAGCCATCGGTGGTTGCTGTTCGCAAAGGGACCAATATTGTTCTGAACAACGGTCAAGCCGTGGGCCTGCTTGCACGCGATATGTTAGGCAAAACTCCCGGTTCAATTAGTGCAATTCGGCCTCTCAAGGATGGCGTAATCAGCGACTTCGAAGTTACCGAGGCAATGCTGACCTATTTCATCAGGAAAGCACAAGGCAGGAACAGCCTTTGCAGGCCTCGAGTTGTAATTGCCGTTCCGGGCGGTATCACGGATGTCGAACGTCAGGCGGTTATAGGTACGGCCGAACGTGCGGGTGCCCGCAAAGTCTATCTGGTTGATGAGCCGATGGCGGCGGGAATCGGAGCCAATCTGCCAATCTCCGAGCCGACGGCCTCAATGATTGTCGATATCGGGGGAGGAACAACCGAGGTCGCCATAATGAGCCTGGCCGATATAGCTGCGTCGGTATCAATCCGCATTGGGGGCGACGATATGGACGATGCGGTAGTCAATCATCTGAAGAAAACTTATAACCTGCTCATAGGCGAGGCACGAGCAGAAAAAGTGAAGATACAAATCGGCTCGGCGGTTCCATTGCAAGAAGAATTAGTTATGGAAATAGCGGGCAGAGACACCATCTCCGGTATGCCGAGAAGAATCGTCATAACAAGCGAGGAAGTTCGTGAGGCACTTCGAGGGCCCATCGCCATGATTATAGATGCAGTGGCGACAACTCTTGAGAAGGCCCAGCCGGAATTGTCCGCCGACCTTATTGACAACGGTATTCATATCTGCGGCGGCGGATCAATACTGCGCGGAATGGACTCAGCATTAGCAAATGCAACCGGCCTGAGAGTCGAAAGGGTTGAGGATCCCCTAAGCTCTGTAGCCCGCGGGACCAGCGTTTACATGGAAAACCTGGAATTGTGGAAGGATACAATGAACCATAACGAGCATGGATGGGAATAGCTCATAGTGCGGTCTCGCGTGATAAATATACAATACAACCATGGCAAAGAATTCGAACAAAGTCTCCGGACGAATGTTGTTTATCTGGTTTATGTTAGCCGGACTGATTTTCTTCTTTGCCCCGCCAAATATAACAAATAAATTTCAGTTCGGATTTGTCCGCATATTTCGCAAACCTTTAAGTATCGGCAGGAACATTTCGCTTGCAGCTTCACGTATGATGGCATCGGAACAGAGCCTGTCCGAAGATGTCGTAAGTCGAGAGAAATATGAGAAGCTTCATAATCATCTCGCCAATGTTACAGTATGGTTGAAACAGGAACGCGAAAAAGTTGAACAACTAACGGGTCTGCGAGACAGACCTGTCTGGAAAGGTGTTGATTTCGTATTAGCCGAGGTGATTGCCGCCTCAGTTAACGGGCTGCGCGGTGAGCTTATAATCAACCGCGGTCAAAAAGACGGCCTGACTAAAAACCAATTCATTCTTGCCAACGAGTGTATAATCGGAACCATATTCAAGGTGGATGACCGCACCGCCGAGGTCAGACTGATTAGCGATCCGACATCCAAAATAGCGGTAAAAATTGCACAATTTAATATGGACAGGATAATGCAGGGTGCCGGCAACAGCTCGGCCAAGGTTCAACTGGTCCCGACAAAATACAAAATTAAAACCGGCGATATTGTTTATGCCCAGAAAAGACCGGGATTCCTTAGTACTCCAGTAATTGTCGGGACGGTATCCGAATGCAAAAGCAATGATGAGAATCCCCTGGTATGGGACCTAACAGTTCAACCGGCCTGTGATATAAAGAGCCTGAAGAATGTAGCTGCTATTGTAATGAATCCACAAAATTAGCTTATTCGTTTTTCCGCAATCCTCAATTTAAAGACTAAAGCAGGATTCTATTGCAATTCTTATTTGCCTGGTGTAAAATACCTTTTCTGATATATGTAATATTCTTTTTTCGAAACGGTATCGGGAAATGGATATCCGTCAGCAGTACCAGAATTACCGGGGTGTAGCTCAGCTTGGCTAGAGCGCCTGCTTTGGGAGCAGGAGGCCGTAGGTTCGAATCCTATCACCCCGATTTTTGCCTTCATAAACCCTTATGGATATACAAGTTATATAAAATGAGCCGAGAAGATTGTCCAGTGGGCTGATATCTCCTACTTAATATAGCAAAAAGGTCTGTTTGGTGTTATTATAAAGCTTAATGAGCCGAACAGAATCACATAAAAAAATATCTCTGTCATTTGAACGAGGGACACTTTTACTTAGGGGCCTAACTTGTAACCAGCCGCCTGAAACCTTTGGTTCGTGTATTTGGAAATGGGATAGCCGCATTGGAGTCTGGCGTTGTGACGCAATTCATTATGCTGCAATTTGCAAAGCCTTAGTTAATCGATTTGGGGCGGACTTTTCTGATGAAGTTATGAAACCTGCTTGTGTTTTCTGGCCCAAGATAGAACTGCCAAAACTAAGGCCTGAGCAGACGGAAGCACTTGCAGCATGGAACCGGGCCGGCTATCGTGGACAGATAATTATGCCGACCGGAACAGGCAAGACTGAAGTGGCACTTGCGGCAATGGCTCGGACGAAAACAGCGACGCTGGTAGTCGCACCGGTTCGGGACTTGATGTATCAGTGGCATCGGCGGATTTTGCAAGCTTTTAATGTAGATGGCGGTATTGTCGGCGATGGCTTGTCTAATATAAAGCCGGTAACAGTTACAACATATGACAGTGCGTATATTCATATGGCTAAGATGGGATCTGGTTTCAGGCTATTAATTTTTGACGAGGAGCATCATCTACCCGGTAAATGCCGTCGTGAGGCTGCCATTCTGAGCACCGCAGCCATGAGGCTTGGATTGACAGCTACGCCTGAACGCTCAGACGGTCTGCATAAGGATTTGGATTGGCTTATCGGGCCGGTTGTTTATGATATGCCATTTAGAGAAGCTAAAGGTTCAACCTTGGCCGATTTTGATGTGGTGCGTGTTCCTGTGGCGTTAAATGATTACGAACAGGCAACCTACGACCAGTGCAGCCGGGTGATTCGGCACTTTATAATCTCACGCCGCAAGGAACAGTCAGGCTACAAGTGGCAGGATTTATGTAAAGAATCAGGCAAAGATCCTCAGGCCCGTAACGCCCAAAAAGCTTATTACCTTAAGCAATCTATTGAAAACCGTGCTGCTGAAAAGCTTCGCGTGCTGGAAGACATCTTCAGGTTACATAAAGGCCGGCAAATTCTTGTTTTTGCAGGCTCGAATATAATGGCAATAGAAATATCCAGGCGTTTCCTTGTGCCAACGATCCTGTCGCATACCCGTAAACGCGAACGTCTCGCCGTGCTGGATAGTTTTGCTAATGGCAAATTTGAGGTTCTTGTTGCCAACCGTGTTCTGGATGAAGGGGTTGATGTGCCTGAAGCGAAAGTAGCGGTGGTTATTGGCGGGCAAGGCTCAACGCGTCAGGCAAAGCAGCGGCTCGGTCGGGTTTTGAGAAGAACCGGCAGTGCCAGAGCCACTTTATACGAAGTAGTCTGTGAGAATACCAGGGAAGTTCAACGCAGCCGAAAGAGACGAAAAAGCGATGCTTACGAGCGAACAATCCATCGTAGAGTTTAAGGCCGGACGGGCCATCCCCGACCGCCTGACGCAGAGTACGCATCGGCATTATACCGAATATGCCAAGAAGATGCTCTCTGTCTATAACAATGGTGCGGGCCAACAGCGGCACCAGTTGCACCGCCAAGTTGAATCCCTTTTTGCTGATGAGCCTGATTGTCCCATTCGCCGAATTCAGGCTTTTTGTAAACTGCTGGATGACAGAAGTGTTTATCAAACCGATCCTGATGGTAAAGCGGCAAAACTTCGGTTGCAGGTTTTCACTGAAGCCGGCCGTTTCCACCCGCTTGTTGAACAGCCGGATCAGCTTTTTGGACATGATGAAAAAAGGATAAAGCAGGATCTTTCAAACAAGCTCGTCCTGCCGTGGGACCAGATTGAACAGAGTCTGTATTCAGACGTGATGGCTTACCAACGGCTGGAACGCTTTGATGGATATCCCAATTCCTCAGCTTTACTGTCTCGATATAATGTGGCTCAGCTTCAGGCATGTCTTTACAGGGCTGAGAATATGATTGTATCAGCAACGGATGATTTTAAAACCATACTCCGTTATGCCAAGTTAGCTCGCCTTTTGCACGATATAGTACGTTCAGATCCTTCGAAATACCGGATTACTTTTTCAGGGCCGACCTCGGTATTACATGAGACACGTCGGTATGGGGTAAATTTTGCCAGGTTTCTACCGGCGTTGCTGGCTTGTAAAGGCTGGAGAATGACTGCATCGGTTAAAACTCCATGGAACCGATCTGCAAAACTTGTTATTTCCGACAAAGACGGTTTCACCAGCCATTTGCCTTCACCAGATGAGTTCGACTCAACTCTGGAAGAATCCTTTGCCAAGAAATTCGGCTCTGAACGTAACGGCTGGCAGTTGATCCGTGAAGGCCGGATTTTACATGACCATCAAAAAACTTTTTTCCCTGATTTTACTTTCCGCCATCAAAACGGCACCGAGGTGCTTTTAGAAATAGTCGGCTTCTGGACGCCGGAATATCTGGCACACAGGCGAAAAACCTTACAGCAATTTCGTCACCACAGGATTCTAATCGCAGTGCCGGAAAAATCCCTGCGCGAGGGTGCAAGCGTTGGAAAAAACGTTCTGGTTTATAAAACCACCTTAAAACTTAAACCTTTAATGGAAGCTCTGGAGAGAGTCCGAACCGAGAAAGTTCACAGTGCCTCAGAATAATATGCGTTCTCTGAAATCAAATATCTAAAGAATCAGGATGCAAGGTCATCTGCGAAGCACTTCATAATATGATTTGTAAAATCAATAAATTCATCCAGATGATTGTTGATCACCTCAAGCATCAGTTTAATATCCAGGTCCTGGTATTCATGCACTAAAACATTGCGAAATCCAACCATCCTTTCCAGCCCGTCGGAAAGCCGGTTAGGAATAATTTTATTATCGGCGAGCAGACGAAAGCTTTCCTTACTTCCTTTGGGAAGCCCCAGTTTCTTCTTCCTTATGGTATAGTTGGCAAGGTCAATAACCTGTTCGCAGGCCCGTTGCAGATTGATTGCGATAGCATCCTGTTTCAAATGATTTTCCTCAAAGGGAATTTCCCCCGGCATGGAATAATACAAACGAATTTGCCTGATACAGCGTTCGATACTTTCTTTTTTATTCAAAACGATATCATTCATATCTTATAAATCCTTCCGTCGGCCAGAACGTCTTCCAAAATCTCCCGACGTTCTTCATTAAGTTTTTGATAATATGAAAACGTCAGCATCTCAAACTCATCGGCGGCATATTCGTCCGCCTGATAGATACGACGGTCCTCTATGACAACTTCCTTTTGGAGGACGGTAGGAACCTGACGCAAATTGATTAAATCCACGTTCTTTCTAAGCAGTTTCTCCAGTTCAAAACGCAAGTCACTCATCAGTAAAGAGCCGGCTTTGGGGGACTTATCATACGGCAAAAGCAGGGCAATATCTACATCACTGTCCGCCCATGTTTCATCTGTACCATAACTGCCGAATAGATAAACCGCCTGAACATCAGGATAATATTTTAATACCGTAGTGATTATCTTGTCTGTTTCTCTCATATCGTAATCTCGATAATCTTCATCGTGTCATTAGCCGGGCTGATGCTGTAACTTCTCTTTTTGTTCCGGCGATACCACATTGTAAACTTATAACGCCACGATGTAAAGCCGCAATATCACAATGAAAACTACTAAAACAACAAACAGGTGCAGTGCCTTGTTAGGTTAGGCCAAACGACACTGGTAGGGACGACTCCATCAAGACCGCCATTTCGTCCTTGCTTTGTACGCTCTACCACCCAAGTTCTTTTCGATCGTTGTATTTTCAATGTGTAATGCTT
>JAVVFI010000110.1:0-4376 GCA_032250555.1 Sedimentisphaerales bacterium | reverse complement strand
ATTTCCTGAAAATGATTTAGTATGTAAATCAAAGAAAGGAAATGAACACCAAGGATGCTAAGATGAATATCGGTAGCCAAATAAGTGCGACCTTGGAGAAAAAGAATCTCTCTTTCTGATATGCGGTGAACTTGAGTCTCAGGCTGCACACGTCAGGTGAATTTCCTTCGTATAAGGGTTGCGAAATGACTCTACTCTATCAACATCCTTGCAATAAAAACATTTGTCCATGGGGTATCCCCGATTTGACTTTGCTATATACTTTTTTACAAAACCACCATTACCGTATTACTCGCCTGGCCTTCGCCGATTTATTTATCGTTATGACGCGACATCCAAGCTCTTTTAGCTTCAGCTATTCGACCACTGTGGTCTAACGATGATTATGCAGGGATTTTAACATAATCATGTAAATATTTTGCCTCTTTAACATGTAAAATCATAATCCCGAAAAATCTACTTATGATTGGCACATGTTTTCCCTTCTCAGTAAAACGGTATAATATTTTCTATTTTTTGCATAACAATAATTATCTTATTATGTATAACATCCCAAGGCCAGACGTTTACTATCATAAAGTAAGCTGCCTTAGCGAAAAAGTCAACCGATTTTGGCCAATGTTTCCTGTTCTATTCAGGCGGTGATTATGGTATCTGGAAAAGCTTAATGAGGGATATGCCTGCAGAGGCCCGGAAGATTGCCATGATTAAACTCAGCGGAATCTACAGCTACTGTAGCGGCGGGGTGTGCAGACATAAGGCAATTCTTCGCTACTTCGGCCAGGACCTTGACAAGGATAACTGCACCGCCTGTGACATTTGTCTTGGCGAATTGGATTGTATAGATGACTCATTAGTAACCGCTCAGAAAATCCTGTCCTGCATAGCTCGCCTTGACCAGCGATTCGGCGGCGGCTATACTGCCTCGGTACTGACCGGCTCGCAAGACAAGCGAATAATGGAAAACAACCATGATAAGCTGAGTACCTATGGACTTCTGAACGACTATTCGAAACACTCAGTGCATGACTGGATTGAGCAGCTTGTAGGTCAGGACTATGTAGAGAAAACCGCCGAATACAATGTTCTTAATGTGACCGAAAAAGGGTGGGACGTTCTAAAAGGCAAAGAAACACCTCGTTTGTTCAAACCTGCACAAAAGGAAGGCAAAATTTCCAGGGTAGCCGCAGATTCATGGGATGGTGTTGATAAGAGTCTGTTTGAGTCTTTGCGCAAGCTGCGGGCGACTATTGCAGGCAAAAGAAGGATTCCGGCTTATATAGTCTTTAGTGATGCAGCACTGAGAGATATGGCCAGACGAAGACCTTCCACACTTGAAGGATTTTTGGAAATCAAGGGGGTTGGCGAGGAAAAATGCCGTCAATACGGCCAAACAGTTCTTGCTGTTATTAAAGATTACTGTCGGGCTAATTCTCTGGAAATGGATGTCGGTGCGAATCCGGAAACAGTTTCAGAAGAGTTACAAATAAATAAGCCCAAAACACCTTCAAGGCCGAGCAAATCAAGGCAGTTTGCCTTTGATTTGTTTGATCAAAAACTTTCCATAGAAGAAGTAGCAAAGCCTGTTAATCGAGCAGAATCAACCACGACTCAATATCTGATCGAATACATTAAACGAGAGAAAATCAATAATCCGTATCCCTGGGCGGATGAGCAAATGTTTGGTCGTATTATCGATGCAGTGAAACAGGTCGGCAGCGATCGGAAGAAGAGCATCTTTGATTTACTCAACGGGGAAATAGATTATCATCAGATACGGAACAGTATTGCGTGTCTTCGTAATAAGGAGTAGAATCCATTTCTTTCAGGTAGCTGGAATATTAATTTAGAGTTATGCATAATTCACAAATAAATGAGAGTGTGATTATTTTTATAAGAGGGATTTGAAGCATGGCCAAACGCAAAACCAGAAAGAAAACACCAAAGGTTCGTAAAATCAAAAAGATTTCGCGTTTGCGAAAACCCGAAGATATGCCTTTGGAACAATGGCAGATCGCCCTACGAAAACAGTTCGCACAAAAACAGAATTTTCGACTTAAAAATATTGGTAACGAGCCGATTTTCTCTGAATTTACTGTTACAAATCCCGAAACCGGCGGCGAATATCGTGTTGCAATCCGCGGCCAAAGAATCGGCGATAATTACTGCTCGTGTCCGGATTTTGCAGTCAATACTCTCGGAACCTGCAAACATGTCGAGTTTGTACTTGCTAAACTTCAGCGAAAACGGGGAGGCAAAAAGGCTTTTGCAGAAGGCTTTCAGCCTCCCTACTCAGAAATCTATCTGCGTTACGGCGCCCAGCGGCAGGTGATGTTTAAACCGGGAACTGAATGTCCGGAATCTTTGCTTGAGCTGGCCTTGCCCTATTTCGATAACTACGGAATTCTGAAGCCGGAGGGCTACCTTGGATTTGACAGGTTTATGAGAAAGGCCGGGGCAGTCAAGCATGATTTGCGCTGTTACGAGGATACAATGGAGTTTACTGCCCAGGTCAGGGACCAGGCTCATCTAAATAAACGAATTGAAAAAGCCTTCCCGGACGGTGCGAAGAGTGCTGCTTTCAGTAAGCTGTTGAAAACCCAGTTATATCCTTATCAGCGCACGGGAGCTTTGTTTGCCGCAAAAGCAGGACGTAGCCTGATCGCCGATGATATGGGCCTCGGCAAAACCATTCAGGCAATCGCGGCAGTTGAGATATTAGCCGGAACAGTCGGCCTTGAGCGTGTATTGATTATATCTCCAACTTCGTTGAAGCATCAATGGAAACAGGAAATTGAAAAATTCTGTAACCGTTCAGCCGAAGTTGTGGAAGGTTCTCTCACAAAACGGGCCAGGCTTTACAGCAATGAATCATTTTATAAGATCATCAATTATGAGGTTGTTCATCGCGACCTTGACCTTATCCGTAATTGGGCTCCGGAAATGATTATCCTTGATGAAGCTCAGCGAATCAAAAACTGGAAGACCCGAAGAGCACAAAGCGTAAAAAAACTTGATTCAAAATATGCCCTCGTACTTACCGGAACACCTTTGGAGAATCGTCTGGAAGAGTTACACTCTATAGTTGAATTTATCGACCGCTTCCATCTTGGGCCGATGTTTCGTTTCCTCGCCGAGCATCAGCATGTAGATGAAGTTGGCCGGGTAATAGGATATCGTAATCTTTCCAAAATCGCCAAATCATTAGAAACGATTCTTGTTCGACGCACTAAAAACGAAGTTTTGAAGGAATTGCCGGAACGTCTGGATAAGAACTATTTCGTTCCAATGACCGCCGAGCAAATGAAGTATCATGAAGAAAACCGGGAAACTGTCGCACGTATCGTTGCCAAGTGGCGACGGCTCGGATTCTTACCCGAAACCGAACAGAGAATACTTATGATTGCTCTGCAGAATATGCGAATGAGCTGCAACAGCACCTATCTTCTTGACAAAAAAACCGACTATGGCATTAAAGCCGACGAACTGATTTCGGTCCTTGAGGAAGTATTTGAACAACCGGATGCAAAGGTAGTGATATTCAGCCAATGGCTGGGAACACATGAAATACTTTTGGATCGTCTCAAATCGTCTAAACGTAATTATGTACTATTTCATGGTAGTATCCCAAGTTCCAAAAGAAAGGACTTGATAAGACAATTCAAAAATGAGCCTGATTGCCGAGTGTTTCTCTCAACAGATGCCGGCGGGGTAGGACTGAACCTTCAAAACGCTTCAGCGGTGGTTAATATGGATTTGCCCTGGAACCCGGCAGTGCTCGAACAGCGCATCGGACGGATTCATCGTCTTGGCCAGCACCACCCGGTGCGTGTAGTAAATTTTGTTGCTCAGGGGACTATTGAGCATGGAATGCTTTCGCTGCTTTCGTTTAAGCAATCCCTTTTCTCAGGTGTTCTTGACAAAGGAAAAGACGAGGTTTTCCTTGGCGGAACAAGGCTTAAGCGATTTATGGACTCGGTCGATAAAGCCACAAATGCTATCCCCGAATCGATGCCTCAACAAGCCAAAGCAGAAGAGAACGGAAATGGCGAGGAACCGGAAGCTTCCGTTGTAGAAAAGAAAGAAGTCTCAGAAGCGGCACATCAGCAGATTTTAGACGATATTGTGTCAACAGGTTTATCATTCCTTGACAAACTTGGTCGGACACTACTTGGGGAAGAAGGTCAATCACAACAGCCGGGTTCAAAGGTATCTTCCGGATTAAAAATTGAAACAGATAAAGCTACCGGCCAGTGTCATCTGAAATTACCAATACCAAAAAAGGAAACCCTTCAGGATATAGCCAATCTGCTCAATGAATTCTCAAAGAGATTATAAAGTTCTGATGCATGCGTCAAAAGTCCAAAAACAGAGCC
>JAVVFI010000010.1:0-27877 GCA_032250555.1 Sedimentisphaerales bacterium | reverse complement strand
CGAAATGGTACTGCGCTGGCTTCATACTTTACAGAAAACAAAATTCGCATAACCTCAGGTGCCATTACAAACAGAAAAATCATAACAGGAAAAATCAAAAGCGCGCACTTTACCATTGCTCTGTGCCATAGCTCCTTGAGTTCCTGGTATTGGGCTACCTTGTACAATTTTACAAGGTCAGGTATAAGGACTGCAATAACCGATCCGGTCAATATTCCGATTAAAGGTATCTCAATAGCACCATTTACATAAACAGCAAATTGTTCCGGAGAACACATAGAAGAAACAATTATCTTGTCTAATGACATGGAAATCGTTCCGATAAATCCAGCCAGTCCCAACGGAACAGCATATTTAAGTTGTAACCAAATACCTTCTCTGCTCGGCAGCAACGAACCAACCTTGCAGGAAGCAAACATTAATTTCAATGCAGGCAACAACACTATCCCTGCTCCAACGACTGTACCAACAATAGCAGCAACCGGAGTCCGCCAAATTATTACAGCGGTTAAAACTGCACCAAGCATAAACAAGCGGCTTAATACATTATAAACAGCAACTTGTTTTACTCTGTTACGTGCTATAAGGCAGGCTCCAAACGCTGAAGCCGGCAGCATAAACAAAGGATAAGGAGCCAGTATTAGCAGCGTTCGAGCTAAATCTGGATTTTTAAAACGCCAGGCCAAAAGTCGGTTTCCTCCGAAAAGAAGGAAAATAGTAAAAAGACCGGCCATAAAAGTGAGCAACATTAGATTGTCCATCAGCCGCGAACGAGGCTGTTTATTTTCTCCAGGCAAAAAGTAATACAAGGCTTGAGGTAATCCAAGCATTAATAATGGAGCGACAAATGCATACGCAAGCAGGGTCTGTCGGTACGTAGCATAATCGTACATACTCAGTACACGCGCAAGCACAGCTGCACTAATGAGCCCAACACAAGTCGTCAGAAATGTGCCTGAGGCAAGAATACCAGCTTTGACTGTTCTGCTTTGTGACATGTTATTGAGCTTCTTGATTTTGCATGGGAAATATATCAAATATTTCTCATATTAAGGACAAGGTTAAGCTGCATTTATGGATTATTTTTTAAAATCTGCCAAGAGCATCTTGAGTCTGTGCAACTTAGGCAGAAAATAAGCCTGGATATCCTGTTTCTTTAAAATCAGTGCATCTAATAGCGAATTTCCTGATATTTTCAGATATGCAATCAGGGCAATCAAAGTAGCTAAACTGTAAGCTATAGTTGAAGCAAAAGCGGCTCCGGCAATGCCCCATTTAGGGATAAGCCATATGTTAAGAGGTATATTAATTGCCAAAGAAATAAAGGCGGCAAGTGTGCCGAATTCAGGCCTACCACGTCCGGCAAGATCAGCAGTAAATATTTTACTCACGCTTAAAGCAACTATTCCAGGTAAAAGCAACATAAGGGGTCTTACAGAAGGGAAATATGCAAAACCATACATTATTCTAATAATAGGTTTGCAGACAAGAAGTAAAACTAAAGCCAAAAGTAACATGATAGAAAGAGTATGGCGAGACACTTTCGGTGTTAGATTATTCGCATCTTGCATCTTAATTGATGATACTCTCGGAAATAAGATTGTAGCTATTGAACCGGGAAGAATCCATAATTTTTCAGCAATTCCTACAGCAAGGGCATAATATCCTACATCGGTTGTAGTTAAGAAGCAAGCAACTAAAAATATATCTAAACGGTAGTTTAGAAACTGGGCAAGATTTCCGAAATATGCCTTTGTCCCATATTTTAGTGAATCTGATAATAACCGAGAATTAAACGAATATTTTACCTTTTCAATCTTGTTCACTAATACAATCATGAGAACTAAGTTGATCGGACAAATAATGAGCGATACCAGAATCGCTCCCAATACACCCATATCTAACAAAATTAATAGAATAAACAGGAATATCACCTGTAAACAGATTCCCAAAATACACAAACAGTTGAACTGAATTACTTTTTCCCTGCCTATCAGAATTGAATTTAAAAAACCGGAGATCAAAGAAAAAGGCAACGTCAGCATAAGTAACCATATATAAGAAGCATTGAGATTCTTTGAGCTAATGAAACTCTGGTACATTTCCGTCTTACTCACAATCCAGAATAGAAAAATCAGAGCTAATCCTAAAGAGACTCCATAAAATAAGGAATTCGAACCAATACTCGATATGGTATATTTCCTGTTTCCTGAAAAATATACATTAGAGGCTTCTATTCCAAGTGTCCCGAATTTTAGAAAAATAGTGGGCATTAAAACAATCAGAGCATATATACCCCTGTTCGTGGGTCCCAAAACTCGGGCGATAATAATTGAAGTTCCTAAACCCAGAATGAAAGTCAACATGTTTGAAGCAAAAGTTATTGCACTATTTCTTGATAGACTGGCCATTTTTTGCACTTAATTTATATCTTTTTACAAATCCCGTACAAATCTATGGATTTATTTAGTTCTCGGCTTTCCAGAAAATAATCATCCATAATAAATTTTTGGAATAAGTTATTGAATTCATCGTTGTTTTTTTTCATGGTATTGTCCAGCTGAGACAATTTTGTTTTTTTAGATACATATTCTTTAATAAATATCTTGATGCTATTCGGAAGTTTTTTTTTCATTAGCCGAGACAAAGGGTGGTGTATATATACATTATATGGAGATTTACGAATTCGCTTTCTTTCAATTTCCTCAATCCATTCCTTGGCTCTAATGCCTTTTACCTTAACATCCTTAAAGTTGGCCTGTAAAATTTTATACAATCCTTTCGCAGTAAACTCTCGAAAATGTTCTGAATTAAACGGTCGCTGAAAAGGTAACAATCGAAATTTACGATTCGGAGTGACAACGAATAGCAAACCGTTCATTTTTAACACTCTCCAGACTTCAGAAAGAAACCGACCCGTTTCTTCAGGGGAAATATGTTCGATAAGCTGAAAAGCAATAACTATATTAAAAGATTCATCGGAAAATGGCAGATGCTTTGCATCTACTTTTTCAAATTTAACATTAGGAATAAATCTGTTTTGGCGGGCAAATTCAATTGCATTATCATCACTATCAATCGCAACAATTTCCTTTGCTTTAGAATAAATACGTGTCTCGCCATAACCAATAAAACAGCCCACATCCAAGACCTTCTTATCCTCACAAAATGGAGCTACAAAATCATAGGCTTTTATATGACTTGCATGTGATAAAAAAGCAGAAAAATCACTTTTATATTCATTTACGTCTTCGATCCTTCCTTCATTTCCAAGATACTCGGATAGAAGATAGAAATCTTCTAACACTTTGCTCTCTGCTTTCATAAATTCCCAACTTGACGATAAATATCATCAAATGCTTTTCCCACCATTTCACAGCTGAATTTGTCTTTAGCATATTGAGAAATCTTCTCCGGAGAATAATCCATATAATGTTCTAACATATTATCGATAGCCTCTGCTAATCCATGAATATCCTTAGGTGGAACTAAAATCCCTACATCTTTAGTGACTATCTCATTTGGTCCTCCTTCATTTGTTGCTATAACAGGTAATCCGGATGCCAATGCTTCAATTAAAACAACTCCGAATGTTTCTGAAAGACTTGGTAGAACAAAAAAATGACTCTCATCCATAAACTCAGCTATTTCCTGCTTTGTTTTTATACCGTGAAAACAGACTTTATCATCAATTCCTAACGTTAGAGCCAGATTTTCATATTCTTTCCGATTTGGCCCATCTCCAATAATATTTAAAAAGAAGTCGTTTCTTTTCTTTTTCAATATAAGCAATGCCTGAAAAAGATAAGGCACTCCTTTCACGGGAGAAAGCAATGACACGAGAAGGATTTTCTTGGTAGCTACATCTTTTTTGCTTTGAACATTATAATGAAATATATTTGTATCCACCACGTTGGGAACTATCTGGAATCTATTTTTAATCTTATATAATTCAATACCTTTTCTTAAGGCGTCACTTACCGGAAGAATCATTTTGGCTCTTCTCATAGCAAACCTTGCTTTTTTGATTTGTCTTTTTGGTAACGTTTGACATATAAAAGCACCAAAATGTTCTGTTATTACAACAGGTATTTTAAATAATTTCCCAACAATTACTGCCGGTACACCTGCGGAATAAATATGGGCATGAATAATATCCGGCTTAAACTTATCCCTCGATATTTTTCTTAAAATCTTCCAAACACTAAACAAGTAAATAAAGCAGGTTGTTTTGGGAATCAGCGATTTGTGACATTTTATTCGGATTGTCCTGATACCATCTTCCAGAATATCGGAAGTTTCATAACAATTCTTTGATGTCGAATGAGTTTCAAGAATATGGAGTACGACAATATCGTTGTATAGCGAGACAGCTTTTGCATGTTCTTTCACAAAGATCCCACTTACAGTGTTTTCTTTCGAAGGATACCATGGAGTAATAAATAAAACTTTCAGCCTATTGATATTAGCACCTTAGATTTTGATTGGCTTACACATTTATGGGGATGCTGTATTCTCAGGCTACTATATCATAAACTCTATTATGGCTTCTGAGACGTGATTTTTCATTTCATCCGTAAGCTCTGGATAGATTGGAATGGCAAGAACTTCCTTTGCGGCTTTCTCCGCTTGTGGGAAATCGCCCATTTTATAACCGAGATACCCGAAGCATTCCTGCAGGTGCATAGGAACCGGATAATAGATCGCACAACCAATACCATTATCCTGCAGATGAGCTGCTAACTCATCCCTTTTAAGAATCCTGATGACATATTGATTATATACGCTTACGCAATCCGGATCGATATACGGTGTTTTGACCACCGTACCAGTGAACATTTCATCATAAAAGGCAGCATTCCTTCTACGCGCCTGCGACCAACTGTCCAGATACCGGAGCTTGACTAAAAGAACAGCCGCTTGAATCGGATCGAGTCGAAAATTGCCGCCAATATATTTATGATAGTATTTGGGATTGGCGCCGTGGTTCCGCATTATTTTAAGCCGGTCGTTCAAGCCCTCGTCGTTGGTGACAATCATACCTCCATCACCTGCACAGCCAAGGTTCTTACTTGGAAAAAAGCTGAAACAGCTAACAGTTCCAATACTGCCTGCTTTCCTGTTTTTGTATGTACTCGTAATTGATTGTGCTGCATCCTCTATAACCGAAAGATTATATTTATTTGCAACTTCCATAATCGGATCCATATCAGCCATTTGCCCAAACAAATGAACCGGCATAACAGCTTTAGTCCTTTCCGTCACTGCCGATTCGATAAGTTCTGCTTTGATATTGAAAGTCTCCGGATCGATATCCACGAATACCGGTTTTGCACCGGCACGGACAATACAACCAACCGTTGCAAAAAAAGTAAAAGGTGTAGTTATAACCTCATCACCGCTGCCAATATCCAAACTCATCAGACTGTTTAATATTGCATCTGTTCCGCTGGAAACACCAACCGCATATTTACAATCACTAATAGCAGCTACCTTTTCTTCCAGCTCAACTACTTTCGGACCACCTATGCATATTTGCGATTCGAGCACTCCGGAAACAGCACCAATAATCTCATCCTTAATTGTTGTGTACTGGATTTTCAAATCTAATAAAGGTACGTTCATTACGTCAGCTTTCATCACAAAAATTGATATGTCGTTTATTTTCCTTTAATATCTTTGTATGAAGCCTTACCTGTAGCTTTTTCCGGTGGCAAAGAAGCATCTTCATCCAAATCCAAACACCTGAGAATCCCCGGCTCGACTTCTTTATAACGATAGCCTCCCTCCGGACAAATAATAATGCCTTCGGCATCCGGCTCCGGAAGCGGAATACCATGCCGACTTATCCAACCAACCTGTTGTGCCGGTACTCCCATAATCAATGCATAATCCGGCACATCTTTAGTCACCACAGCACCAGCCGCAATGAAAGAATACCGCCCAAGTTCAATTCCACAGACAACGGTGGAATTCGCGCCAACAGTTGCTCCACGGCGAAAAACTGTTTTCTCGTATAAATCATGACGTAAAATTTGCGACCGTGGATTTGTAACATTCGTCAAAACACAGCTCGGACCAAGAAAAACATCGTCCTCAATTATCGCACCGGTATAAATCGAAACATTATTTTGGACTTTTACATTGTTGCCGATAACCACACCACTCGCCACGTTTACATTTTGGCCAAATATACAATTTCTGCCGATTTTGGCGTTTTTCATTATATGACAGAAATGCCAAATCTTTGTACCGCTGCCAATCTCACATGGTTGATCCACATAGGCAGACTCGTGAACGAAATATTCTTTACTTTGCGAATCCATATTATCCGTCACTTCCTTTTTTGTCATTACGAATTCTTTCCTTACAAATCCTTTTACAAACTACTCAGCATTCACCTTATTGGAACATAGCCATTGAATAACAACAACTAACCTTTGGAACGTTTCAGCAATGGATGATAATCTCCTTTCAAGCCTATAGTTTTAGCTCGTCGTATTTCTGACACAATTTCGACTGAAGGTTTTGTTTCCTGCAAAGCAAATCCCCTACCGTCAAGTATTTCCTGATAGCTTTTTGTGTGAAGATCAGTAAGGCCACATGAAAAATCAATTTCTTCATCATTGATAGTCATAGAGCGATATGCAGCAGGTTTTCCAGGTTCAGGTTCTTGCGGTAAATCGTCTCGCTTTATCGACAGAAACCACCTGACACGAGCATATTCGAGTTCAAGAAATCCGGCAGCTCTCTGTGGCTCATTTAATTGAACTACGTTGCATTTGACTTCACCAAATATCCACTGTAAAATATCAAAAAAATGTACACCAATATTTGTGGCAACCCCCCCGGACTTGGCAACATTACCTTTCCATGAAATCATGTACCAATGCCCACGAGCGGTAATATAGGCTAAGTCAATGTCATACTTCTTTCCTTTTGGCGATTCATCGACGCGTTTTTTCAGATCTAATATAGCGGGATGTAATCGAAGCTGCAGAATCGTATTAACCGTTTTCCCTGTCTCCCTGGAAATCTCCTCAAGAGCATCCACATTCCATGGATTTAATACTAACGGCTTTTCACATATAGCATCCGCCCCTATTCGCAAAGCAAAGCGTATATGAGCATCATGAAGATAGTTGGGAGAACAAATACTAATATAGTCAATACGCTGGTTGTTTTCACGACGCAATTTTTCAAGGTGTCTGTCAAAACGTTCAAACTCTGTAAAAAAATCAGCATTTGGAAAATATGAATCAATAATGCCAACAGAGTCATTAGGATCCAATGCTGCAATAAGAACGTTCCCCGTTTCTTTTATTGCTTTCATATGCCGGGGTGCGATATAGCCCCCAGCACCGATCAAAGCAAATTTTCTCATTGTCCTTTTCCTTATCTGACAGCTTTGTTATTTATTTAGCAGCTTAATATAAGTACACTATCTTTTGCAGCTTGCAACTATATTCTTTACTTTGCTTTTACCGAGTTTAATCCTTGCAGTTGAATTCACTATTAGCATAAAAAGATATGACTATACTATCGTGTCTGTATATTTTATGGTGTATAGATAGAACCTGTTATTTTGTTTGCTTATACTCCGTCCCCGTCGGTCGCATTAAAAAATCAATGTAACTTCGAGTAAAAAAATACAACTAATTAATGCCATCCGATTCCTGCATTCATCGGTTTTAAGATAGCCATATTTAAAACACTATCTTCTATAAAGGTTGTTATCATCAACTGCACGGACTTTACCATTCTGGTCCGGGAGATATTCCAGAATCAAACCTACTACATCCTTTGCCATCATTCGGACGGAATTTTCCTGTTTTGAGCTTATCTGTACCTGTGCCACGTACTTAGCCAAGTCACCTGCAATATTGATCCTTCGCCCAAATAAACCGGAAAAGTCATTTTCGTCGGCAGTAAGCCTGCCGTTTAGGACATAGAAATTCAATACAACTGCCTGGTCGGTCATCTCCGGTTTATGGAAATGATGTAGCAGATAAGGTATTTCCTGGCCAGTCCACGAGATAAATTGATCTGTTTCGGTAGTATCGTGGATCCAGCCATTTCCGACATAGCACTTTCGAGGCCGATGCCCTAATATACCCCCTGGCCGGGAAGAGCAAAATACTACATAAACGTCAGCCCAGGCCCCGGATTTAACATATCTTCTGCTAAAATAATCATCCGCAAAGTTCCTCTCCATATATTCCTTGGTAGTATTTGGAATAGGCAAATCCTTTCCTACCCAATTGCCAATCTGCGTTGGGAAATTACTCAACGGTACCGGTAGTTTGATAGTTCTATTAACAACGCGTTCCAGGCTGGACGCCAAAATACGGTAAGTCATGCCGGCAGATACTAAAAGCACAACGGCCAGTATCCACACTGACCAAAGTGGTACTCTACCTGATGCCTTATACACCAAAGAAAGTGAACTATACCGTGTTAGCTTGTAGTTAGACCCAATAATATACATAAAAGGCTATATTCCAAAAGTAGTATATTTATACAAAAAAAACGTTCCTTCAGCCCAAATGATACGCATCCTCTCTGCAGGAAAATCCAGGAAACCCCTCCATGAGACCACCAGTGATAGTGAATTTTTCTATCATAATAAAAGTGTTTCGTCAAGCCAATAGACCAAAAAAATAACAATCGATAGTTTTTTGATAAGCCCCGATAATAGGGGGATAAGCGACAAATATGTACATTTTTGACCACATATTGCATAGGGAGATAACTGCCCCAGTTCCGATAATAATCCCCGGAACTTCCCTTATTCAATTGCAATTATGTGTTTATTTTAGGCGTCACAGAAGAAGTGTTGTTCAGGGATTATGTATAAATCAATGTCCCAAGGATTACAAATTCAGGGAGGTATGGTCGGCATCGTTTAGAAAGTGGTTAACGGTTGCTTATTAGGCGGTTACTTATATCATAGTTAAATGCAGGATAATATTAGTTCTGACATTTATGCTATGCATTCTTGTATCGAGCGAGAGCTACAAAAAAGCATGTCATAACTGATATTGCCAGAGCAAAGCTCCATCCAGGTGCAAGACCAAAAGCACTGGGAAGGTAAGCACAGAACAAAGCAAGCCCGGCGACAAACAGACTGTAGGGTAATTGCGTACGAACGTGCTCGATGAGGTCACAGGAGCTGGCAATGGAACTCATAATCGTAGTATCGGAGATGGGCGAACAATGGTCGCCGAAGATTGCACCATCCAGGACTGCGCCGAGGCTTATCATTGTGGTCAGACCGTATGTGTTCCCATCGAGCGCAAATGCAACTGGAATGGCTGTGGGAATGAGAATGGCCATCGTTCCGTAGCTCGTGCCTGTGGCAAATGAAGTCACCGAAGCAACGAGGAAAACTGCCGGCGGAAACCAATGAGGTGAGACTCTACCGGCCAGAATTGCAGTCAGGAACTCTCCGGTTTTCAGGCTGTCGCAGCAATTCTTGAGCGACCAGGCAAGAATAAGTATGACAAAGGGGATCATAGCCCGCTTGACACCTCGCTTGAAGCAATTGCTAATAACGGGCATATGCAATGAACCGAAGAGCTGTGAACACAACAAGGCCAATGCCAGACCAAAGAGTGCTGCAAAGTCGAGAATCAGGTGAGTATTTTCGGCGGCGCTAATTACGTCACGCCAGTAAATCCAACTGAGAAGCGAACCGCCTTGTCGAAGCATAACAGGCCCGCCGCCATCGATCCAAAGCCCGGTTATATGAAACAATATTAGTCCTCCCAATGGGATAAGTGCCTTGATTGCCCGCGAGGATTGCTGCCCAGAAACCATTTGAGCAGAATCAGAAGCATTTTGAGACAGGCCGACTTGGTTATTTTCATCGGGTGCATTTTTGGCCAGGTCTTCAGCAGTTTTCATAGGACCGAAATCTCTGCCAAAAATGATATGCAAAAAGACAAAAGCAATCATCAATAGACAATAGAAGCGAAAACTCAGTGCGTCGAAGAACAGCGAATATCCGCTCCTGTCAATGCTCAGCTCCTCTGCGATTTGGCTTAGAAGACCAACTTCATAGGCTATCCATGTACTAATAACTGCGAGTCCTGCAATGGGTGCGCTCGTGGCATCAACAAGAAAGGCAAGTTTTTCGCGACTGACACGAAACCGGTCTGTAATTGGCTGCATCATCGAGCCAACGATTATGGCATTGGTATAGTCGTCAATGAAACACAGTATTCCCATCAGAGCGGTAGCCGTTTGTGTGGATTTTCTGCCTTTTACCCACTTCAAGAGCCACACAATAATTCCCTTAAAACCTCCGGAGGCTATGACTATCTCTATCATAACAAAGATTGGCGGCAGAAATGCCAGTATCTGCAAATTCGCTCTGTTTGTAACAGTAGTCGCTAAATAAATACCTACTGATTTAAAACCCTCCAGCCAGGCGACAACACTTAAGGGGCTTTGTGGAACCTTAGTCAGCAAACCTCCTGCTATAATGGCAATTCCCAGACTCAGAAGGACATGCCGAGTCAAAAAAGCCAGAAGAATTGCCAGTACGGGAGGTACTATACTATACCACATGCTTGTTTGTAAATCTTGTTCGCCATCAGGTGCAATGTAAGCTGTAAAAGCACATATTACACCAAAGATAATAACCGCTGCCGCACTTTTTGTTATTGCTTTTGATTTCAAATGACTGTTATCTTTGAAAGTAACTTGACGGAAATATTGACATTAATTTGACAGGAGCAACTCAAAGTAAAGATTGTATGCACCTTCGACGATAATATGCTTTTCTCCAGCAACCACCTGAAACAAAAGCGGGCGATGGGATTCGAACCCACGACATTTAGCTTGGGAAGCTAACATTCTACCACTGAATTACGCCCGCAAAGAGGCCAATTTCTTCTTGTATTAAGTTTATATGATTTTCCAGCCTTCTGTCAATATCTTTGTTTTGGACGAATTGTGTAAAATTCCCTCCCTGATGAAAAGTAATTTTAATCGGGGAGACAAGATTTGAACTTGCGACCTCTGCGTCCCGAACGCAGCGCTCTGGCCAAACTGAGCTACTCCCCGGTTAAAGCAAATCACAAAATAGCATATAAAGATTTAAATTGCAAGCTACAATAAATTTACAGGGTCAATATCTATTGCAACCTTAACTGCCGGCCGTATTGGTCCGGCTGCCCGCAGGCAGGCAAACAACTTTTGTACGGTCGCCGCTTGTGGGGCCTGAATAATTATCTGCATTCTATGAAAACGTTGTATCCGACTTATCACAGCCGGTATCGGCCCACGAACTTTCGCCTTTAGTTTTTCACGCCCGATAATCATGTCTATTCTTTCCCGCATTTGCCTGCACGCCATGCCAAGTTTTTCAAAATTCGCGTCCCGCATAACAATAACCGCCAGTCGCCAAAACGGCGGCAGATTGCAGCCCTTGCGATGCTTTAATTCCTCTTTGACAAAGCCGTCAAAGTCCCTACCGACAGCAAACTGTATCGCCGGTTGTTTCGGTAGAAATGTCTGGACAAAAACCACGCCCTTTTTCTCGGAACGCCCCGCCCGACCTGCAACTTGAGAAATCAATTGGAAAGTTCGTTCATTCGCTCTGAAATCCGGCAGATACAGCGAGGTATCAGCACTGATAATACCGACCAGCGTTACATTTGGAAAATGCAGCCCCTTAGCTAACATCTGCGTACCGGCTAATATATCGATTCGCCCCTCGCCAAAATCTCTCAGAAGTCGGTAATAGTCTCTGCTCGCCATAGAGTCACTATCAATCCTCAACACGCGAGCCATGGGAAACTTGCTGGCCAATTCCTCTTCGAGCCGTTGCGAACCCAAACCTATCATCGCCATCAGTTTGCCGCATAGAGGACATTTTTCAGGTACAAGCGTTTGGGCCAGACAGTAATGACATACCGCATACCCATAATTGATATGCTTTCCTGTAACGGTTTTCATTCTCTCATGGCGTCCGGCCTTTGATTTGTGGAATGTCAGCGTTACATCACAGTTACGGCAGTGAATAGTGTGTTTACAGGATGGACAAAATACAAAATTACTGTAACCGCGTCTGTTCAAAAGTAAAATCGCCTGCTCTTTTTTCGCAAGTGTCTCTTGCAGGCACTTTGCCAACGGCTCACTTATGAGATTAATGCCCTTCTGGGTTATCTGTCCGGACCGCAAATCGACAAGTTTCATTTCCGGCATTGACAGACCCATCACCCTTTTGGGCAGATGCACAAGGCTGAAATATTTTTTACTTTTACAATTAGACAGCGTTTCTAACGACGGAGTAGCACTGCCCAAAATACAATGTGCATTTGCCAGTTGTGCCCGCTTTATAGCTACATCTCTTCCGTTGTACCGCGGCACTGTGTCCTGTTTATAGCTTGGTTCATGCTCTTCATCAACAACGACAAGTCCCAGCTTAGGCAGTGGTGCAAAGATCGCAGAGCGAGCGCCAATAACTACATCAGCCTGGCCTGACTTTATCTTTTGCCACTGAACATTTCGCTGGGCAGCAGTAAGGCCCGAATGCATTACAGCAATTTTTTTGAATCTCTCATTAAATCGTTGCACAGTCTGGGCTGTAAGTGCGATTTCAGGCAGCAGGACAATCGCCCCTGCTCCTTTTAACAAAACCGCCTCAATAGCTCTTATATAAATCTCGGTTTTACCGCTGTCAGTAACCCCGTATAAAAGCGTAACGCCGAATCCCCCTGAATCTATCACTGTTTCAAAATGAGCCAATGCCTTTCGCTGGTCATCATTAAGGACTACCTGTTCTGTTTTTATTGACATCCCCTTGGGAATAACCGGCAAAGACTTCAATATTGTCTTATGGACTATTTTTACAATATCTTTTTCTGCTAATCTTTTCATCGGTTCATTGCCACAACCGACTGCATCCAACAAGCTTCGCACCTCTACGGCATAATTTACACTTGAAGACCTCCTGCCATCCAGAAATTTGACAATCTGCTTTTGCTTTTTGCCTCTCAACTCCTTGATGTTCTTTTCAATATCATCTGACCCGGTTTTCAGGTAAACATATTTTTGTGTTTTAACACCGACCCCTCTTTTCACGGCCGAAGGCACCATCGCAGACAAAACCTGACCAAGCGGACAAACATAATAGCCGCTTATCCACCGCGCCAATTCCATCAACTCAGAATTCAGCAACGGCTCTTTATCGATTAATCTGGTTACTCTTTTTAGCTTTCGCCCACCACCACGCGCAATAAAAGACTCTTCAGGCCGGACATCCGATTGAGTACAAAATCCTGCTTCAGATTTATTCTTTCTGCCAAATGGTGCTTCAACTCTCTGACCCATCTGAACCGGCCAGATTTCGTCCGGTACAAAATAGTCGAACTCAGCATCCGCAGCAGACTCAAACGCAACGCGAACAATGTGACTGCATAAGATTTCTTCCTCGACTTCTTCCGCTACAAACAAACTGTTCGTTCGGTATTTACTCATTTTTTCTTGTAATGTTGTTTATATTATTCCAAAGGCCATTATTGGAGCGCCGGGATAAGCAACGGATGAATCGGAGTGCCCTAAAACTATCCCATCATGCAAACAGACAACTGTGTCCTGTAATTTTCCAAATGTATTATAGATTTTGGCTACTGCCCTTCCCTTTTTGACTACTTCTCCGGGTTTAGCAAAAAACCGGATTATACCGCTGGCAGAACTGTTGGGCCCTCTGGAAAATTTCAGGGATTTACCTTTAATATTCTCCGGCACATCAAAAGAAAATTGCTCTTCTTCGGCCTCAATCATCTTAAGGTAAGATAAAATTCCCAGGATAGATTTTGTGCCATATCTCACATTATTCTCATTGACAACATATGACTCACCCAGTTCAATCGTTAAGGAGGGGATATTGTACTCAAGTAAGCTGTAAGAGAAAGATCTCTGAATTTCATCCGTATCTAAAACAACCAGAAAGCCGGACTTTTCAGCAACAGCTTTAGCCCTTTCATAAACCTGCTTATTGGTATGTTTTGGAGGAGGGTCTATGACCGTATAGGGGATCGACTTCATCCAGTCATTATGAAGGTCCAGAACAAGAGTCGGTTTTGTTTGTTTTATGGTGGTAAATATCTTGTCTGCTATTCTTTCCGCAAGAGAGCCGTTTTTATCGCCTGGAAATGACCGATTCAAATCTTCCCTGCTGATCGTAATATTTCGCGTTGCCGCTTCAAAACCGATCGGATTCATTAAAGGAAAAGCATAAAGAGCACCTTTCAGCAGAGGGTGTTTTTGTATCCTTTTAAAGACTTCCTGAATCGTAACTATCCCGGTAACTTCATCTCCGTGAACACAGCCTGTAAGCCATACTACAGGGCCTGGATTAACACTTTCTATTATCATAAAGGGCAAACGCCGGCGGGATAAATCCGAACCGGTCAAAATCTTCAGAAATGAATATTTCACTTTCTGCGGATAGCTTTTATTTTTACTCACCTTCATCTTGTTTTTCCTAATCGAGCCAAGCAAATAATCCAGATAGATACTTTTACCTTCATATTTGAACAATGTAAAATGTAATTAGCACACCTTTTGCTGTCAGAATCTCAAGGAGGTCTCAATCTTTTCCTTACTTCTTTTCCGCGAAAAGCTGGAACTCACAAATGCTTGGCCCGTCAGTGGCCTTGAGGATGTTAAGTCGAACATAACGGGTATTAACAGGTTCAAATTGTATCGAATAGTCGTGCCCGAGTTTTGTGCCCTTAGCAAAATTTTTCCATCGGTTGTTTTCCCTGTATTGCAGCTCAAATTCCTGTACACGGTTGTACTCTTCATCGATTTTAACTCGATTGAAAGTGACCGGCTTTCCGAGGTCCACTTTGAGCCAGGCCTGCTGTGTACCGGAGTCTGTAGCCCACCTAGTGGCTGAATCATCGTCCACTGCTTTCGAGGCGTTATAGGCTGAATTCTTCTGGAAAACATTTGAGACCCTGGCTCTTTTTTCTGCCGTTAATGAACTGGACAGCAATGCTCTCGGGCTGATTGTGCTCGCAGGACCATCAAGTTCTAATACGATGATTGTATCGAGTTCCCGCCGGTAAGGTTTCGTGACGGAAATTTCGACAGCCTCTTTTGTCTGCTTGACAGTTACAGTCCCGCCGCTCATAACAGAGCTTGCAATGATTTTTTTCGGGATTGGCGGCAGTGTAAGTGTATCCTCCTGCCAATTAAGAACATGAATGTAAATGGTATTACCCTTGAATGTGCTGGCACCCCAGCCGCCCGGCTTAAATGGACCGCCGCGGGTAGCATAAATACTCTTGCCATATTCATCCAGCCATTTACCCATCTTTTTAAGTCGTTCGACCTGCCTTGGCTCGATTCTGCCATCCGGCATAGGCCCGACATTAAAAAGAAGATTGCCGTCTCCGCCGACAACACGAACAAGTGTATCTATACACTGCTTTAAAGATTTCATCTGGTCATTTGGCTTCCATGCCCACTGCCGGCAAATCGTCATGCAGGTTTCCCATGGACGGTCGTTCTGAAATTTCCCGATTCTCTGTTCAGGTGTGTCATGGTCACCGGGTAAACCCGCCCTGTTGTTTATTATAACATGGGGCTGAAGCCGGCGAATCATCCTGATAAGATTCTCAGAATCCCAGTCTTGTGCTTTGCCGCCAAGGCCATCAAACCAGATGATATCAATCTTTCCGTAATTACTGCAAATCTCCCGAAGCTGACCATGCAGAAATTTGATGTAGCGGGAATGATTTTCCGTTCGGTAGTCCTGATGATACCAATCTGGCGGAGAATAATAGTATCCGAGTTTTAATCCTGCCTTGTGGCAGGCATCGGCTAACTCTTTTACGACATCGCGCTTAAATGGCGAGTTAGTAATCTTATACTCCGTCAATTTACTATCGAACATTGAAAAGCCATCATGATGTTTGCTCGTGAAAACGAGGTACTTCATACCAGCATCTTTGGCAATTTGCATCCACTCATCAGCATTGAACTTTACAGGGTTGAACTCTTTATAGAGATTATCATAAATCTCTACAGGTATCGAACCTGTCGATTTGTCGTTTCGACCTCGCCGCTGCCCACCACGAGACCAGCCGATTTCCGTACCTTTCAGACTAACCGGCCCCCAATGGATAAATAGACCAAATTTCATTTCCTGCCATTGCTGCACATCCTGATTATCGGCTTTCAGGAAATTTGCCGTCTCTTTTGAATTCTGGGAATTAACCTGCTCAACAGAACAGACCATTAAAAAACAAAACACCAATCCCAGCCATACTATAAGTTTTCGTTGAATCAATTTGTTTAGCATTTTTCGAGCCCTTTCCATTTATAGAATATGTTTTTGTAAAATGATAATATAACGCAAATGGACAAAAAACAAAACTAATGTTTGTTTTATACAATAGACTTAGCAAGACCATATGTAAAAGAGACTCGTTATTGTTTGATGATAGTGGTATGAGCGGCGTCAAACATTCTTACGCCGCCAGTATCCAATTGCAGTATGAGACCTTTCTCCGGGTCTATTCCAATGCAGTTACCCGAAAACTCCCGGCCGTTGTAAATGAGCTTAACTCTGTGGCCCAATTGAATGCTCAGACTTCGCCATTGGTCTATTACTTTTTCGCTTCTTTGGACCGCCGTTTCAAGCCAGTATTCCATAGAAGTAAGCAGTCGTTTTGCCAGTGAGATACGGTCGGTAATTGAGCGGCTTTCGATATCGATGCTTGTAGCTATTTGCTGCAATTCAACAGGGAATGAGTCTTTTTTTTGGTGGCAGTTTATTCCAATGCCGATTATGCAGATATTACGGCTACTGTCTGTTTTTGATTCGAGCAGAATACCGGCAACTTTTTTGCCGCTCAGAATTATATCGTTCGGCCATTTGATTTTCGCATTGCCATTGGCAGACTTTCCAATAGCTTCGGCAACTGCCACCGCACATGTAAGTGAAAGCAGTTCAGAGTTTAGATTGTTGTCAGCCAAGATAATTGAACAGAGAATACTCTCAGATCGGTTGCTTTGCCATTTATTGTCCGATCGACCTTTGCCGGCGGTCTGTTCTTCTGTGAAAATCACAAGGCCGTCATTTACTTTATTTCTTGCGTACTCGGCGGCAATTTTCTGTGTACTTGATGTAGAATGATAAACGAGGATTTTCCTTCCGATGCGTTTGGTTCTCAGATTCGACTTTATTTTGTCAGGATCAAGAAGGTCGGATATCGGCATAACTTTAATTACCTGTCAAGTCCAATATCAACAGCTTTGGCCGAGTGAGTGATTGCTCCTATGGCGATTCGATCAATGCCGCACTGGGCGATGGCAGAAACATTACTCAACGTAACGTTGCCTGAGGCCTCGAGTAAAGGTTTTTTATTCCTGCCGCACATCTTGTTCCGCATATCCACAGCATGCTTTAACTGCCATTGGCCCATATTGTCGAGCAGCACAATATCAATACCGGGAATTTTCAGCACGTAGTTGAGCTGGTCATCAACATGATCAACCTCAACAGCAATGAATTTGACGCCTTTTAATTTTCTGGCCTGACAAATTATTTTCCGCAGTTTCGACTGAAAGTTCCTGCCCAACTGGGCCAGATGGTTATCTTTAATCAGAACACCATCGTACAGCCCGAGTCGATGATTATATCCCCCACCACAGCGAACCGCATACTTTTCGAGGATTCGCCAGCCGGGCATCGTTTTTCGAGTATCGTAAATCTTTGCTTTTGTACCCTGAATAGCACGAACATACTTCTGAGTTGTTGTGGATATTCCGCTAAGTCTCTGGAGGAAATTCAGCATAACCCGCTCTGCAGTGAGCATGGAGCGTAAAGGTCCTTTGATTGCAGCAATTTTGCTCCCGACGTGAGCCGGCTCGCCATCATTGATAATTATTTTCAACTTGAGCCTCTCATCATAGCACCTGAGAATCTCCTGAACCACTTCCACTCCACTTACAATTATTTCCTCGCGAGAGATAATATTTGCTTTATCAATAATATTATCCTTGAAAAGAAGCTCACTCGTTACATCCCCCCGTCCGAGGTCCTCATCGATGGCCATTTGGATAAGAGGCCGAACTTTTGCAATGTTAAGTTTTCTCATCTTATTTCTTTTCCTTCTACTATCAACTTCCTGACGGAATTGTCTATTTCTTAAATCTTTTCTGTTTCTTTGTCACCAAAAAGTCCCTTTTCTTTTTCTTTGAGTTGACCAAAACCAGCTCCGGAAGCTCTTTCAGCTCTCTAAGCTGATCACGTAGAAAAGCAGCCAGCTCAAAATCTAGACTCTGGGCCGCTTCAAGCATTTCCTTCTCAATTTGAGAAGCTAATTCCACCTTTTCATATTCTGAGTCACCGAAACGAACCGCCTCTCGGGCAGTATGCCTTGCTTTTATCTGCTCGGTCAGACTTTTACGAATCTCCTTCTTTATTGTTTCGGGTGTAATGTTGTGCTCTTTGTTGTATTCTAACTGGATTTTACGGCGTCTGTTCGTTTCGTCAATAGCTTTTTGCATCGACTGGGTAACTCTGTCCCCATATAAAAAGACAGTAGCATTGATATTTCGCGCGGTTCTGCCGATTGTTTGTATCAGAGAGGTCTGACTTCGCAGAAAACCTTCCTTATCGGCATCAAGGATTGCCACTGCTGAAACCTCCGGCAAATCCAGACCTTCCCTCAGCAGGTTTACTCCTACCAGTACTTCAAATTCGCCCTTGCGCAAAGCCCGAAGTATCTCAATTCTTTCGAAAGTATCGATTTCACTGTGTAGATAACGGCATTTGAAACCTTTCTTTGTAATGAAGCCGGACAGATCCTCAGCCATCCTTTTTGTCAGCGTGGTAACGAGCATCCGTTCGCCGACTTTCACCCGTTTCTCAACCTCACCCAAAAGGTGTTGAATTTGATTTGCAGCCGGAAATACAGATATTTCAGGATCCAGAAGTCCTGTCGGCCTGATGATTTGTTCGACAACTTCGTTATCACACATTTCCATCTCAAACGGCCCTGGTGTAGCAGAAACAAAAATGACTTTAGCCCAGCTCTCCTGGAATTCCTCAAAACGCAACGGCCTGTTATCCAATGCGCTGGGAAGTCTGAAACCGTGCCCGACAAGGGTTTCTTTCCTGTGTCTGTCTCCCGCCCACATTGCACGCACTTGCGGAATGGTAACGTGAGATTCGTCAATAAACAAAAGGAAATCTTCCGGAAAATAATCAATTAGAGTATAAGGTCTGGCGCCAGGCATCAGACCCGCGAGATGTCTGGCGTAATTCTCTATCCCGCTGCAATAGCCTATTTCTTCCATCATTTCAATATCATACATCGTCCGTGCCTGTAGCCGTTGGGCTTCAAGAAGTTTTCCCTGGCCTCTTAACTCAGCCAATCGCTGCTCAAGCTCGGCCTTGATACTCTCTACCGCAGAGCCTATTCTCTCAGACGGCATAATGTAATGCTGAGCCGGATACACAAATAGCTGATCTTCGACTGCGAGAACTTCAGCGGATACTGGATTTATATAGCTTATCTTTTCTATTTCATCACCAAAAAATTCAACCCGGACAGCAAAAGATTCGTAAGAAGGATGAAGCTCTACCACATCACCGCGAACTCTGAATGTTCCTCTCTGAAAATCAATATCATTTCTGGTGTACTGTATGTCAGCTAATTTGCCAAGCAGTTCATTTCTGTTACAATTATCCCCTGTGCGGATACCAACAACGCTGGCCTTATAATCTTCGGGCGAACCAAGACCGAAAATGCAGGAGACGGATGCGACGATAATACAATCACTCCTTGTTGAAAGACTGGTAGTCGTCGAAAGGCGGAGCCGGTCAAGGTCATTATTTTTCGAGGCATCCTTTTCTATGTATATGTCCCGCTGGGGGATGTATGCTTCGGGCTGATAATAATCATAATAGCTGACAAAATATTCAACTGCGTTTTCAGGGAACAATTCCTTAAATTCCTCATAAAGCTGTGCTGCTAACGTCTTATTGTGAGAGACAACAAGAGCCGGCATATTATGTTGAGCAATAACATTTGCCATAGTAAAGGTTTTACCGCTGCCGGTCACCCCCATCAGTGTCTGTAATTTTTTACCGCAGCGCAGTCCTTCTACAAGTCTTTCGATGGCTTGCGGCTGGTCGCCGGCAGGATTATATTCATTGTTCAACTTAAATATACTCATCTTGAAATACAATGTTAGCCGAATATTTAGTATTTTTCACGCGGAAAATAAAGGCATGTTCAACAACTTCGAATTAAAAAAGGGTAAAATGCCGGCATTTTCTATTGTACTCGCTCTGGATATACTATTGCCGCTACGAGAGCTTTTCCATATCGCTGCCACAGCGTATTTGAATTGAGTCCTGAGTCATTTTGCCGCATTTCGAAGGTAATAATGGGAATCCCCAGATCCACCCCGATATATGAGCCGAGTGAGCCCGGCCTTGCACCCAGCTTTTTTACAGGTAAAGTGCAATATTGGGCCATTCGAGCGGCCAGAGTTGTACCGGGACCGTCGTAATCAATACAGGCCAATGGCTGATGAAGACTGATGATACGGTCAGGAGAGTATTGATCAATTAGTTTTTTGATTACTCTCGACTCCGGCTCAGATAGCGCCGTGGCTCCCGATTGCCTTTCATTAACACGGTTAGCTGATGGAAAATTGCGGTTGAGGTCCACTCCATTAGCATTGAAACGGCTTCTATGCGCCATCCCGTCAGGATTTGCTACGGCCAAAAGCACAACTCTCCGACCTTCCATAAGGTGCGGTTGTTGCTGGAGATATTTTCCCAGTCGGCGGGCAAGAGTAGTACCAGCCGGCTCGTTGCCATGAATCGTCGATATGACAAAGGTTACATCCGGGCCTTGGCCAAGCACAAAGCACAGAATCGGAAGGCGCTGAACTGATGCCCCGGCAATACGGTATTGCCCCGGAATTAAAAAAGTTGACGACTCTGATATCCGTAGAGGCGGTGAAGTTGACAGCTTTGGCACCGGTGGCGGCAGCAATGCTGGCGATACCGTTCTAGATGGTATCGATGACGACGTAACTAATTCAGGATAGACTACTGGTTGATAGCATCCGCTTAGAGCAAAAATCACCGATATAATACAAATGTGTAAGACGACAGAACTCTTTTTATTCATTTCAGATATTCTTTCAAGCTTCCTTTCTTTCTTTCTCACACAATAGCTTTACAGAGGTATTATAAGTTCTCAAAAGAGAGAGTAAATGCAAAACTCAGAAGTTCGGACAAAAAGATTCAGCAGATCATCAACTTTTCGGCGGTAATTTAAGACAATTCCCGCGCACAGCCGATATAACCTCAAAAGCTTGTAACAATCAGAAATATTTACCGTAAATAGTAAAGGTACTACGAAGAAATTCCGCGACAAAAGGTATAAATGCAAGAAAAACGAAAAAAAACAAACATAATGGCTTATATTGTAGGTGTAATATGCCTTGTATTCGTTGCATATCTTGGACGGGGATTTTATTACGGTGCAAAAACAATTCACCAACTCCTGGCTGAAAACAAACAGCTTAAGAAGGCTATAACCAATCTTACACGTGAGGAACAAATAGGATACGCTAAGGTTATTAGCCAGCAGACGATTGACGAGAAGCTTCTTACCACAATAAAATTTGTTGAAACCGCCCGTGACGATAAACTCAAGACAATTCTTGAAAAAGAATATACGATCGAAGGCGATATAATTCACTTTGATGCTCTGATTGTGAAGTTCGGTAATAAAATGGTCATGGACGGCACTACAAGAGCGTTGTACCTGTGGAGAAGAGTTTATGGCGAGAAAATGGCACCGGAAAAAGGTTTTGTAATAGAACAGCCTGGTACTGAACCTGAACGATATAGAGACCTGCTTAAAGCATTGCCGATAAAATATAGTCAAATGTTCTGGTCAAATATTTGGGATCTGGCAAATGACCAAAAAAAGTTAAAAGAATACGACATTGAAGCAATCTATGGAAACGTCGTTTATACAAGACTATGTAAAGGACTTATTTACGTATTCAAAATAGATTCGACTGGCCAGGTTACTCCTGAAACTGTGCCTGATATGTAATAATCATAATTCGCCCATCAGGATAAACCTCCTTCCATTAGAAGCTCTTTCGAACTTCTAAACTTTTTTTCAACTATAACCTCCACTGCATTTCAAAAGTTTGGTAGGAAGAAGGTTCTTGATTGACGGAATTATGGGTGTCCGTTATTGTATAAGTTCAAAAACTTGACGTAGAATTGTAGGATTTGTACCTAATGAAGGGAAATACTGATTTTGATATTATCGTAGTAGGTGGCGGGATTGTTGGCCTGGCATCGGCCTACAAGATTACACTGAACCATCCTGATGTTCGTATTGCCGTATTAGAAAAAGAAAACAGGTTAGCAGCTCACCAAACAGGCCATAACTCCGGCGTTATCCATTCAGGTCTGTACTATAAGCCCGGCTCAAATAAAGCAAAAACCTGTGCCACAGGACGAAAAGAACTCGTTGCTTTTGCAAAAAGATATAGAATCCCTTACAAAATTTGCGGAAAAATAATAGTAGCAACAGAGGAAAAAGAGCTTCCCAGTCTCGAAAAAATTTTCCAGAACGGCCAGAAGAACAACATAGAAGGTATTGAAAAAATTGGCTCGGATAAAATAAAGCAAATTGAGCCGTTCTGCTCCGGCATTGCAGGGCTACAAGTGCCCTGCACTGGAGTTATTGATTTCGTCCGGGTTGCAAACAAGCTGGCCGAATTGATAGAAAAAAAGGGACAAGGTAACAAAGTTCTGATCTCGCATAAGGTAACAGGATTCGATAAGCACGATTTCTATACAAAAGTTGTAACAAACAGAAAAACTTTCGGTACAAAGTATATTATCAATTGTGCTGGACTTCAGTCAGACAGAATAGCAAAAATGGACGTGTTAGAGGCTACGGTCAGGATAGTTCCATTTCGTGGTGATTATTACGAACTGACAGAAGAGGCCTCAGAAAAAGTCAAAAGTCTGATATATCCCGTCCCAAATCCGGATTTTCCATTCCTTGGCGTTCATTTTACAAGGATGGTTAATGATAAAGTCGAATGCGGCCCAAATGCGGTCTTTTCATTCAAAAGAGAAGGTTATGAAAAAACAGATTTTAGCCTGAGAGACACATGGGACGCTATAACGTATCCCGGTCTTTGGAAAATGTTGTTGGGGCACTGGAAATACGGGCTGGGAGAATACAAAAGAGCGTTTTCAAAAAAATCGTTCCTTCAGCAATTGCAAAGACTTATTCCTTCACTGGACCTTGATGATATCAAGCCCGGCAAGTCAGGTGTACGGGCCCAGGCCCTTGATCAAAACGGCGAACTGATTGATGATTTCAGGATTGAAAAACATAGAAATTGCATCCATGTCTTAAATGCACCCTCGCCTGCTGCGACCGCATCATTGGCCATCGGTGATTATATAAACCAGAAAGCAACCGAATATTTTAAGCTCTGATAACATTATTATTGTTTATTTAACATGTCGGAAGGAGAATTTAATGAAACGTCGTGTCTTTTTGAAAACTCTGGGATTAGGTGCCGCATCGCTGGCATTGCCGAGTTGTATGGCCAAATCTCAACAGCTATCAACCACTCATCAAGCATATAAAAAACCAAATATCGTTTTCATACTCATTGATGACATGGGCTGGACAGATGTAGGCTGTTATGGCAGCAAATTTCACGAAACACCCAACATCGACCGGTTGGCCAAAGAAGGGATGCGCTTTACCAATGCATATGCGGCCTGCCCCGTCTGCTCACCAACTCGTGCCAGCATTCTCGCCGGTCAGTATCCGGCAAGAGTAGGCATTACAGATTTTATACCGGGTCATTGGCGGCCATGGGAAAAGCTCATTGTACCAGAAAACCGGCTTCAGTTACCACTCGAAGCAATTACTATCCCCGAAGCACTTCAAGAACAGGGCTACGTCACAGCCCACATTGGAAAATGGCATCTCGGCGGACGAGAATATTTCCCTGAACACCAGGGATTCGACATGGCCATTCAGGGAGGAACCAATCGCAACGACAAAAGAGTTACATCTTACACTGACAAAACAATCGAATTCATCCAGGCAAACACTGACAAACCATTTTTCATCCATCTGTCACACAACACTGTACACATCCCATTGGAAGCTCCTCATGAACTTGTCGAAAAATACAAGAATAAAGCAAAGCCCCCGACCGGAGTCAACAATCCCACCTATGCGGCTATGGTCGAGCACTTGGACGATAGTATAGGCCGTATAATAAAGAAACTCGACGAATTGAATCTTGCCGAACGAACCATTGTAATTTTCTTCTCAGATAACGGTGGATTATATGAGGCTTATGGCGGTTATCAGGGCAAGAGGGAGCCAGTTTCAACGAACGAACCGCTTCGCGGTGAAAAGGGAACTCTTTACGAAGGTGGAATCCGCGAACCGCTAATTGTTCGCTGGCCGGGCATAGTCAAACCGGGAACCACCTGCGATGCGCCTGTTACCAGTGTTGATTTCTATCCGACCTTTTTAGAGATTGTAACAGCTAAAGGCAATCCTTCACATGTACTCGACGGAGAAAGCATTCTGCCGTTACTCAAACGGACAGGTAAGCTCAAACGAAACGCAATATACTGGCACTACCCACATTATCATCACTCCAGACCCGCCGGTGCAATCCGAGATGGAAACTTCAAGCTAATCGAGTTCTATGAGGATGGCCGGCTCGAGCTTTACAATCTCAAACGCGATATCGCAGAAAAGAACAATATAGCAAAGAAAAATCCCAAAAAAGCGGCCCAGCTACAGAAAAAACTTGCCGCCTGGAGAAAATCCGTTAGCGCCAAAATGCCCACACCGAATCCGGATTACGACCCGGCAAGAGCACACGAATGGGCTCGTAGAAAATGATAATAATCTTGTAAGAGTAAATTCTTATGAAAAAAGACTATCTCATGAGAAGGGAATTTCTTCGAGCCGCCGGACTGGGAGCCGCTTCGGCATTACTCGGCTGCAAGGTTGCTGAAACTAATACATCTGACTCTGTAAAAGCTTTTTCGACTCCTCATTCATCTTCGAACTCTAAAAAGCCTAATATTCTTTTCATTATGACCGACCAGCATCGAGCAGACCTGATGACCTGTGCAGGAAGAGACCTGGTTCTCACACCAAATATCGATCTGATTGCCTCGCGCGGTGTAAGGTTCACAAACGCTTATTGTCCTTACCCTGTCTGTGTCGCCTCAAGAATGGCTTTGCTGACCGGGCTATATTCACACAGTACCGGCGCAATAACCAACACAAACCAGCTTGACTGGCGCTACCGCACTATGGCTCATCATTTTGCTGAAAACGGTTATCTGACGGCTTTAATAGGCAAGATGCATTTTGCAAATGCCCACAATCACGGCTTCGAGTATTATATGTCCATCAACGACTGGCTAATGTATTTGGGCCCAAAAGTACAGCACTATGCCAATGAAATTGCAAACCATCCGCTGGGACAGCACTTTTTTAAAACAGTGGATGATAGTGGCGCCGGCCTGCCTGATATTGACGGATTATGGCCCAAGGGTAGCCCATGGGTTGGCAATGTCGAAAAATACAATTTTGACAATATGGCCTCAAAACTTGACGCCGAAGACCATCTGGATATGTTTATAGCCCGCGAGGCGGCTAAATTCATCACCAGATATCGGCGGCAGCCCTTCTTCCTGCTCACCAGTTTTATGAAACCGCATTCCCCCTTCTATCCCCCGAGAGAATGGGCCGAAAAATATCCCGTAGATAAGATGGAGCTGCCTGAAGTTGGCGATATATCCAAATATCCACCGCACATCCAGCGGCGCATTAAAAATATGAGGGCACAGGATAAAAAACGCCAGCGGGCCCATCGGGCAGGCTACCTCGGTAATCTCGCTTTCGTCGATACATGTGTAGGATATGTGTATAAGGCCCTCGAAAAGGAAGGCCTGCTGAATAATACCATAGTTGTATATACTTCAGACCATGGCGAGATGGATGGTGACCACGGGCTATACCAAAAGTTCTGTCTGTTCGAGCCGTCGGTAAAAGTACCGTTGATTGTCAGCTATCCTAATCGCCTGCCCCAGAATAAAGTAACCGCCGCTGTAACCGAATACTTCGGCCTATACCCAACATTAGTCGACTTGACCGGGCTAAAACAACCAGAAAAGACGACTCTATTTGATATACCGGATGCCCCCGAAAAGATGAATGCGGCCAGCTTTGTCGATATTATGCGAAAACCTGATTTAAAAGGGCCCTCGGCGGCATTCAGTGAATATAATTTAAGGACCAGAACCTGTGAATATATGATTCGCACCCGGCGATATAAGTACATTTTCAACCACGGCTCAACCCATGAATTGTATGATCACGAGGCCGATCCTGGCGAATTCGTCAACCGTATCAATGACTCAGCCCTGAAAAAGGTGCGAAATCAATTGCAAGACCAACTCTTTACATGGTATAATCCTCAAAATAATCCTTATCGTCCTGCTTAGACTATCCATTGATATTTCAAAATAGATACTGTATTGAAAAGGAACTAAAATAATGGCTGAAAGTTTTAATGTTGTAGTAATCGGTAGCGGCCCGGGTGGCTACGCTGCCGCTATAAGATGTGCACAAAGAGGTGCTTCGGTAGCAGTAGTTGAAAAAGATTGTATTGGCGGCACATGCCTTAATCGCGGATGTATCCCATCGAAGACATTGCTTGCTTCGGCCCACACACTGCTATTGATTAAACATGCCGCGATGATGGGTATTGACGTCAATGCAGCCACTGCCAACTGGCCGAAAATCCAGGCAAGAAAAGATGCCGTAGTAGGCGGCTTTCGAAAAGGCCTTACAGGATTAATAAAAAGCCACAAAGTGGAAATAATACCGGGCAGAGCCGTCGTTACAGCACCGAATCAAATTAAAATCGAAACAGACACCGCACCAATACAGATACAGGCAGATAAAATAATCCTGGCAACCGGTTCACAGCCAAGCCAAATCCCGACAGTTCCTTTCGACGGCCAAACCGTTATCAGCAGTAAAGAAGCACTGGGCCTGCAGCAAATACCCGGCTCACTTGTAATCATAGGAGGCGGAGTAATCGGCTGTGAAATGGCCTGCGTTTATGCTGCAATGGGAACTAAAGTAACCATTGTTGAAGCTCTTTCAAGTTTGATTCCTATGGAAGACCAATGGGTAGGCCGGCTCATAGAACGTGAATTCAAAAAGCTTGGTATTGATTCACTCACAGGCCAGAAGGTAACTTCAGTTGACTCAACCGTTACGCCGGCAAAAGTGTCGCTCGAAACCGGCCAAACAATCGACGCCGAAAAAGTGCTCGTATCCGTAGGCCGAAGGGCAATTGTCGACGATGAAACCGTCCAGGCCATGAATCTACAAATGAACGGCCCTGCTATTGCAGTTAATAAAAAAATGGAAACCAATGTCCCCGCTGTTTATGCCATCGGCGACGCCGTAGGTACCACCTATTTAGCCCACGGCGCCTTTGCAGAAGCTGAGGTAGCAGCAGTCAATGCCACGGGAGGTGCTGAACAAATAGCCGACTATTCGCTTATACCACGGGCTGTTTATACGTTCCCGGAAATTGCATCCGTCGGCAAAAGCGAACAAAAATGCTTAGATCAGGGCCTCGACGTCTCTGTCGGAAAATCGTTCTTCAAAGCCAACGGTCGAAGTGTATCGCATAACGAAACCATCGGCGAAATAAGAGCCGTACGGGACAACTCAACCAACAAAATCGTAGGGGTCACAATGGTAGGCTCTGTGGT
>JAVVFI010000109.1:0-13646 GCA_032250555.1 Sedimentisphaerales bacterium | reverse complement strand
GATGTTATCGATATGCGTCCGATTTATCACAAGAGTGATGAAAGAATCGAAGCTCATATCTTCGTAGCTTCACTTGCATTGTTTCTTAAGCGAACGTTGGAATATCAATTGTCATTTAAGCTTCCGGAACTGAGTGCTACTGACGCCTTTGCGGCGGTAAAGTCAATTGGCCTGGCGGAATTGAACTTTGGCGGCGAAACCAGGCGTCTTGTCTCCGGCGGAGGCCGGGATGCCAGACGGATTCTGGCTGCTCTGGGGATCAAAGAAATCAATCCGCCAGCTAATTGAAAGAGCAAAAAATGCCAATGTAGTGGCAAATTCAAAATCGAGTCCTTATTTTACAAGGACTTACGAACGCAAGTGACAAACATGCGCTAGCAGTGCTTGGTGCTGAGGTGGATCTATCCGCCGCCAACAAAACTTACTACCGCGTGGTGGCGATCGACGAACTTGGCAAGCGCAGTGGATCATCCGACTATGCCGTGGCTCCACGGCCCGTTATCTATAGTAAGCCGGTAGTGACCGCCCAGATTGGCACCGAGTACTGTTATCAGATGCGTGCCAATCGATCTCTGGGTGACCTCAGCTCGCGGATGATGGATGGTCGGCAGACAAGCGGCTACTTCGACATTGAGAAGCCTCGATTCATGCATGCCCAGGGGCCGACGTGGCTCAGGATCGACGAAGCGACTGGCGTGCTCTCGGGCACACCGGATGTGTCGGGCAGGTCCGAAGTGGCCGTCACCGTCACCATTGATCGCCAAGTGCGGAAGCTCGATGAGGCGGTTCTCCGCTGGGGTAGGGAGAAGGTGCTTTCTACGGAGGCCGAGCACGTTGGCGCATCGACCCAGAAGTTCATCATCGACGTTATGAAGGCGACTGATTAAAATATTTCACAGCACGATTTTGAAGAAGTTCAGTTGTAGAAGGAATTGGCCGGCTTAACAAGAATCATGCCATGTGTCATAACAACCTTCTATCGCTCAGGGCTCCAGTTTGGTGTCTCCCACCCAAACCTCTTCCAGACTGCCGTGAGTAGGAATGTGGAGTGGTTGGGTTGTCCACTGTATACTTTCTTGATTGTTGATCATGAATGATTCATGTACAATCGGCAAAGTCTATTAAACGAAAAGAAATTATACCAGAACACAGGGGTCTCGGCCAAGATGAATATCGTAAACTCAATTTCAAAAAAGTATGAAAAGAGAGTATTCCAAAGGCGCTTATTCCACAGCAATGTGCTCTCATATTTGGTTCTTTTGCGGCTGTTCCTTTTGACAGATGGGGTCTCTATGGCCTCGATGAGCTTTTATGTATCCGTATCAGGGAAGGACCAATGGTCCGGCCGTAGCGTTTCACCAAATGGGGACTTGAGCGATGGGCCGTTTTCGACACTGCAAAGAGCACGAGACGCCATTCGACAGCTTAAAATGTCGGAGGGTCTGCCCGAGGGCGGAGTTATAGTATGGATTACAGAGGGTACATACTGTCTGGAACAGGGCCTTAAGCTGACGGCAGAGGATTCAGGCGAAACTGCCAGACCAATCATTTACCATGCGAGACCCAACGAACAAGTACGGATCACCGGAGGAAGAACCATAACCGGCTGGCAGAAGATTATCGCTCCGGCTGTTCTGGATAGACTCCAACAGACTGCTCGAGTAAGCGTTGTTCAGGCAGACCTGAAAGCTCAAAGGATTACTGATTTTGGCAAATTGAGGTCGCGCGGTTTTGCCCGCTCCGCTTCGCCGGCGGCACTGGAGGTTTTCTTCCAAGACGACCCAATGATTTTGGCACGATGGCCTAACGAAGGCTTTCTCAAAATTGTCGGTTATCCTAATTCGGTTGGAGATGACCATGGTGGAACTATAGGCCAACTCGATGCGGGCTTTAACTACGAAACAGACCGTCCGGACAAATGGGCTGATACCAATGATATTTGAATCCATGGATATTGGGCCTATGACTGGGCCAACTCCTATGAGCATATCGCGACCCTTGACACACAGAAACGGCTGATCAAAACCAGTCCACCGTATGGCAACTACGGTTTTCGGGCAGGTGGACATGGTGGCCGATTTTACTTCCTGAACATCCTTGAAGAGTTGGATGAGCCGGGGGAATGGTACCTCGACCGGAGGACCGGAATCCTCTACTTCTGGCCGCCGGTCTCTTTAGAGCAGAACTCCGTTGAGGTTTCTTTAGTGGAAACTCCACTGATACATATGGCTGGCGCATCTTATGTCGAACTGAGAGGTTTGACCATCGAATGCGGGCGAGCTGATGGGATTCGAATTGAGGACGGAGCGAATAATCGCATAGAAGATTGCATTATCCGCAATATTGGCAACGATGGAGTGGTGGTAAAAAGCGGAGTTAATCACGGCGTAACAAACTGCATCATATACGGAACCGGCGACGGTGGCATTTCACTTAATGGAGGTGATCGCAAGACGTTGACACATTCAGGTCACTATGCCCGCAATAACCATATTCATGATATCGCCAGATGGTCGCGCTGCTATGCACCCGCTATCTCAATGACGGGCGTGGGGGTCCAGACTGCGAACAATCTGATTCATGATCATCCGCACTGCGCGATTTTGTTCTGGGGAAACGAACATATCATTGAGCTCAATGAAATCCATCACGTCTGCCTTGAGACCGGTGATGTGGGGGCGATCTACACAGGTAGGGACTATACATTCAGGGGAAATACCATCCGCCACAACTTCATTCATCATACCGGTGGGGTCGGAATGGGCTCCATGGGTATTTATATGGATGATTGCGTTAGTGGAACGCAAATCTACGGGAATATACTATGGAGCCTTCACCGCGCGGTTTTCCTGGGGGGCGGGCGCGACTTCAGGGTTGAGAATAACATATTCGTGGATTGCGAACCGGCCATTGAACTTGATGGTCGCGGCCTTAGTAAGTCACCGGTTTGGCATGACATGGTATATGGTACTATGAAACAGCGGCTCGAAGACATGAATTGGCGCCAACCGCCTTTTAGCACTCGCTATGGAGAACTTGCAGACCTCGAACCATATTATGCTAGCAATGACGGGGTACCACCGGGCAATATTGTGGTGGCACGAAACATCTGTGTAAACAGTCAACTGCTTAAGACAACCTGGGGAGCCAACGGGGCAATGGTTGAATCTCGAGATAACCTTGTTGACTTAGACCCCCTCTTTGTTGATCCCGCGGGTGGCGACTTCCGCCTTAAGGATGGTTCACCTGCATATGAACACGGTTTCAAGCGGATACCTTTCGAGAGAATCGGTCGCAAAAAAGCAGATTGATTGCAATATGGATAGAAACAGAGCTTATTTCCTTACTATACTGTAGGACAGCTTTAACAGTTCGGTTCCTTCGGTCTGTTTCCATCAGTTCTGATAGAGATGCTTATCAAAGAAATATACCGATTCCAGTAAGTATCATCACAATCAGCCATTAAGACTTGTGTATATCCAAACAGAATATCATATTACTGTGTGTACGAGAAGGTCTATAATCACTCAGTCATACTCTCTCCCAACTTTGTCCACATGACCACAGCACATACCGGGGCTGCTGTTAAAAGTATTGGATGAGAAAGTTGCCGAACTATGATGTACCCTTGAAAACCCTTGAGACTTTTTCTGATCAGTGTAACATAGTGATTGTAACGAAACCGATATATTTAAGGAACTGTCATGAAGATGTGCTTTCTATCTGTGCTGGTGTTGTTGGCTATTCCCGGCGTGAGTTCGGTGAGCTGCGGAATAGAGATTGGATCGAACAATCAAGACGTCATGTGGGAGCAGAGATACGATGCGGTTGGCGCGAAGCCACCGTTTTCGTTTATGTATGGAGGAAGGTCTTTTGGCGAGCTGCTGAAGGATTGGCAGTTCGAGGCTGAACACAAGAAGCTGGATGAAAACAGGATTGCACATGTGCTGACGTGGCTGGACCCACAGACAGGTCTGGAAGTTTGCTGGAAAGGTTTAGAGTTTACAGATTTTGAAAGCATCGAGTGGACAATCTATCTACGGAATACGGCGATGGCTGAGACACAAATTGTTGAGGATATTAAAGCGCTGAATGTGGACCTGCGTCGAAGCCAAGATCAGGAATATGTATTGCGGCACTGGAAAGGTACATTAGTTAAGGCAGAAGATTTTGCTCCCAGCAGTACTGTTCTGGGGGCAGGTCAAAAGCTTACTTTTCGTCCGGTTGGGACGCGTTTGACCGGTACGGCAGGCGAATGGCCTTATTACAATCTGGATGCTGGAGGCGAGGGGGTTATTCTAGTGGTCGGCTGGCCGGGGCGGTGGTACATAAATTTTCAGCGGGATGGAGATTCCGGCTTGCAGGTAACCGCCGGACAGGAAGTGACACACTTTAAACTGTCACCTGGTGAAACAGTGCGAACGCCGTTGATAGTGATGCAGTTCTGGAAAGGGGGTGATTGGATCGATGCACAGAACACTTGGCGCCGATGGATGGTCAAGCATAATATCCCGCGTCGCAAGGGCAAGCAGTTACCGCTGCCGATGTTGAACGCATGCAGCTCACACCAGTTCGCGGAGATGACTAAGGCAAACGAGCAGAGCCAGATTGAGTTTATAGACGATTATCTGGAGAAAGGCTTCAAGCTGAATTACTGGTGGATGGATGCTGGCTGGTATGTGGGAGCTGCGGAGAAGGGTTGGACCTGGACCGGCACGTGGGAAGTGGATCGTCGTACGCACCGGTTCCCGAGGGGATTAAGACCGATCAGCGATTATGCCGACAGTAAGGGTGTGGACACTATTGTCTGGTTCGAACCGGAGCGAGTCGTTGCGGGGACATGGCTGGCGACGGAGCATCCAGAGTGGATTCTTGGCGGCTCTAAAGGCGGTCTGCTTAATATGGGCAACCCGGAAGCGTGGAACTGGGTAGTAAATCACGTCGACAAGATCATCATTGAAGAAGGGATTGACTGCTATCGGCAGGACTACAACATTGATCCCTGGCCGTACTGGCAGAAGAACGATACACCGAATCGACAAGGTATCACGGAGAACAAATATGTGATGGGGTATTTGGCGTATTGGGATGAGCTGCGGCGACGTCATTCGGGCTTGGTAATAGATTCGTGCGCCTCGGGTGGGCATCGCAATGACTTGGAGACGATGCATCGGGCGGTGCCATTGTTACGCAGTGACTACCTGTTCGAGCCGGTCGGTCAGCAGGGACACACCTATGGGTTGTCATTCTGGATTCCATTTTACGGAACGGGATATTGTCCATCGAATACGAGCGGTTGGGGCTGGGGAACCGGCGGGATTTCGTATGAGCCATATACGCGGCGGAGTAACATGTGCCCAAGCAATACAGCTTGTTTCGACTTCCGTGTAAAAGTCGATGACGATCTGCTGCTGAAGTTGTATCGGGAATGGCTGGATATTGGACGGGATTACTTCGGAGATTATTATCCGTTGACAGAGTACAATCTGTGTCCGACTGAATGGCTGGCTTGGCAGTTTCACCGTCCTGAGGCTGGCGAAGGTTTTGTGCAGGCCTTCCGGCGTGATCATTGCATCTACAGTAAGGCTCAACTGGAGTTGCGGGGTCTGGATGCAAAGGCGACATACATAGTGAAGAATTATGATGGACCTGGCCAGGATCGCGTGTCCGGCAAGGAGCTGATGGGGAAAGGCCTGAGCATCGAAATTCCCTTCAAGCCCGGCGCTGCGACTATCAAGTATGTGAAAGTGAATTAGCTGTTCCCTAACCGGGTGGATAAGATTATACACGAAGCACTGGGGGAAGCCGGCAGGTGGCGTAAGACCCACGCATTCATACAGTTTCCGGTCACCTGGATAAATGAACGAATGAGAGATATCACATCTCAGTTTGAGGATAGCCGATTAACAATATCACCCCTCGTGACGGGATTGAAACAGCTATCCTTCCTGATTCGTCCGTCTTAATACGTTCAATCTGTCCGCTATCTGGATGTGCAACGAACCACTGTGCGCTATTCTTTCCCGAAATCCTTCCGCTGTAGGGTTCAGCAGCTACATTTACAAGGATCAGAATATCCCTGCTTTGCCGAGAGAAACGTCCGACAATGATCTGGTCGTATGGTACAGTTAATCTGCCGCTTGCGTAAACACTGTCCAGAGAATCAAAATCAATTGCTTTTCCTGATATTTTGTCCGGAAGAACCTTTCCACCATTTGCCTTGAACTGCTCCACTACTGCTGCTCCAGACATTGGCAACTCCACCGCGGCTGGCATTACCAGAGCCTCAAACCGTTGTCCTGCAATCCATATGTCCTTATCATGGACCTTCGCGCTTGCGAGCAGTTCATGATTCACAACGGCGAACGAAATCTGCTCCTTCACCATCCGCCGCCCCAGTTTCATAAACGAGTTGATAATCTGCTGCATTCTCTTGGATTGGGAATCTAATGTCAACTTCTCAGCTACTGGTATGTACTCGCCCCAAAGGTCATAAATTGGGTAGTATAGTAACACACGAGGTACCGGTTGAGCCTCTCGCAAGAAGGCATTAAGCCTACCTACAAAATCACAGTACTGCTTGTAAGTACCATTCTTTCGCTGACGATAATCATAGTACAGTGTGAACTCAGTCACGCCAAACGCTGCTTGCCACCCGGCGGTCGCCATCATATCCGTTAATGGCGCTTGTCCTTTCCCGGCCATCGTCTGTGAAAAGTCGCTTACTTCTGTCATCACTCGCCGGCCACCATTAAAAAGCGCCGCCGACGCCGGTAAGCTTGCGGTCAACCAGCCACCATAGATGACTGCCTGAGGTTCTGATGAAAGCATGTCCAGTCCTGGCATATCCATTTGTCCCAGAGCCTTTAAAGCATCTCCTTCCAGCGGAATGTGATGCAACGGGGTTTCCTCCCACAACGAATGCCCTGATGATGCTACACCATGCGCTTTGGCCCACTGCCGGATCTGCCCAAAATATCGTTTTGAAACCAAGTCCGAGATCAGGCCCCAAAATTGCTGCCGCACGCGGCGGTCTGCTTCGTCAGTTCCTTCAAAAAGGCTTCTTCGGACCTCCATAATATTCTCCCCATAACGCTCCCGATACCGCGCAGGGATATCTCGGACCCAGGGTACCGATGGTAGAGGCTTCACATCGGCATCTAACGGATCAACTACCCGCACATTGGTCTTGATGTCATCGGGTAACGGGCCGATGTTCACGGCCATTAACGAAGGCTCATCAGTAAAGAACGCTTTCACAGTCGTGCCGAAATGGCCCTTCAACAGGCGCCAGTATGCTTCATGTGTTACTTTAATGAAGCATTGAACCGCTTGTTCATCAAGCAGATTCGGATATCTTCTTGCTGCATGATAATTATTGCTCGCATGGGTATTCTCATATGCTGGCCGCAACGCGAGCGGCTCAGGCCGCGAGGGATCGTGTGTCAGCGCAATTGCTTCGTAATCCGGGTTATCCTTTAGAACCAAACCTCCCGCTGCCCCGCTGGGATACCCTTCTTCGTCATAAATCCACACGATGAGTCCCGTTTTCCGGCACGCCTCTATGGTTCGAACCAGCGTCTCCCAGTTCGCTTCCGAAACCATATACTCACTGAAATCCACATTGCAGACTATCCCTCCCAATCCCAGGTTCTTCAGAGCTGTCATTCCGGTAGAATTGGCCTGCTGGACAGGAACTCCGTGAACTATCTGGAGTGGACGCAGTTCCGCTGTCGGATTTCGCCATACCGCAGTCCAATCTGCCGACAGCTCAAACTCTGATCTTGTCTGTTCAGACTTCTGTGTTACAGAGACAGCCCTGATCTTAGCTTCTATAAGCTCTTGTCCCTGAGCAGAAAGAAGACCACAGAAAAGAAAAACTGCTGGTATCGGATTAAGAAACCTTCGTCTATATCTCATCATTCACGACCTCTCTATATACGATAAAACGTGTGTCAGCTTTGCTTACAACCACTTAAACCATTTTGTAAGTTCTATTTTCCTTGCTAAATAGTAATTCATATATGATACCTTTAAACATGCCGCAAAGCATCTCAATTCTGAACGCCCTCACTTTTCCAGGGCTACGGCTATGAATGTTCTCACTTTTCAGGATGAGGGCTCGATAAACGACGGGATATGAAAGACTATTCTTCTCTTGCTTTTTTTATCCTCTTCTGAATCTTGCCCCAGGATGGTGTTATGAGAAAACCCTCGTCCATATTCTCAACCATCGTTATGAGCTTGTTCATCGGAACTGAAAAGCTCAAAATACTCTCAGACACAAATGGACGAACTGAAACATCAAACATTCCCCACACGGCCATCGGACAGTCAGATTCTTTTTCCAGATATGTATATTGAACAATAGAACCAAAGCCCGCAGAAAACGGACAGAACACACCGTTCAGTTCAGTTACATCAAAGTTCGCCGAGGCCAAGACACCAAGAAAAGATATTATCACAGCGGTGAAATAAAATGACGTAATGCTTCAAGGACTTCCAGAGCCAAGATTGTGGTTGCTTGGAGGGATAACGATGGGCTATGATTTGGCTCAGAAAGTTCCGCCAAGACGTGCGGAGATTCATATGGAAGACGTAGGAATATATACCGGGTGAAACAAATGATCTACAAAACTAAACACTATCATGTTCTAAGGATACGGGCCTATTTCATTTCAGTTGGGATCGCAGCGCTTTGCGCCGTTTGTCTTGCGGAGCCCGTTCCCGCCACAATCTCCCAGGCCCAGGCGCTGGCCGTACCCACCTTCCACTGCCTCGGTGTGTACTGGTCGCCCGAACAGGGAAGCGCAGAAAAGAAGGTGTCCATACAATACCGCGAGAGTGAACAGCGCACGTGGCGCGATGGCCTGCCTATGCGTTACAATCCCGTTGAAACGCCGGAATGTAAGGCGGACTACCGAGGCAGTATCGTCAATCTGAATCCCGGTACCTTATACGAGGTCGCCCTCCAGCTCGACGGGACTGAAACCCGAACCGTGTTCAAGGCCGCTACGTGGAGTGAGCGTTTCCCGGTCGCCTCAGTGGTAACTGGCGAAAACCGAAACAGTACACTCAACGTCGATAAATCGGGGACTCCCCAGGGCTACGTGCTCTACGACGGCACTGGCTGCACGATCAACACACAGAACGAGGACGACGTGGGTGTGGCCGTACGTGCGAGCTATGTCATTCTACGCGGGTTCACCATTAAAAACGTGAAGGAGCATGGGATCCGGCTCTTCAGTGGCCACCATATCGTCATCGAAGACTGCGACATCAGCCAGTGGGGAAGCGAGAGCGAGCAGGGCTGGGGCAAGGACTATCAGGCCTGCATCTTCAGCAACCAGAGGGACCTCCGCTCAGTGGTCATACAGCGCTGCCAATTACACCACCCCTCCTGGGACACCAACAGTTGGGCGGAGAAACACGGTGCGTCCACCCACCCCTCAGGACCGCAGACCGTTGTCTTCTGGGAGTCCGAAGGCAATCACGTCATTCGTTACAACGAGTGCTGGTCCGACTCGGACCATTACTTCAATGACGGGATGGGCGCCGGATACAACGGCAGCTTCCGCGGTTTCCCAGGCGCAGACAGCGACATCTATGGCAACTACATCGCCAACTGCTGGGACGATGGCATCGAAGCAGAGGGCGGCGACCAGAACGTGCGCATATGGAACAACTACATAGAGAACGTGTTGATACCCATAGCCAATGCCGCAGTGTCCATCGGCCCGCTCTACGCCTGGCGCAACGTCTCGGGTCGTTGCTACAGCCCCCCGGGCAGCAGTTGGAAGATGACCCACGGGCCCTTATTCAAGATGGGTTATGCGGGCGGCGAGAAATGGATGACCGGCCACATGTACCTCTTCAACAATACGATATTCCAGGCAAACAACGAGGGGGCCAGCGGGCTCGGCGGTTCGTCAAGAGTCATCAAGCATTGCGTCACCCGGAACAACGTCCTGCACGTGAGACGCTCGGACAGCCACAGCATCAGCACCGGCAAGAACGTAAACAATGACTTCGATTACGATTTCCTGTCAGCACGCTACCCCGGCGGCCAGGAGCAACACGGCCTTTCCGGCAAGCCGACCTACACACCCGGCGCAGGATTCAACCTCGATACCAAGCTGGGCAACTTTCAGCTCGCACCCCGAAGCCCTGGATACGACCAGGCAGTGGTGATTCCCAACTTCTGCGACATCTTCACGGGTGACTCGCCCGACATGGGCGCACATGAAGCCGGCACAGTACCAATGACGTTCGGCGTGAAGGCCCGGTTCGTGCCGCCGGGCACGAAATTTAAAGGAAAGAACTCCCATGATTGAAAAGACAAAATACCTATCAGTCGTCATCAGCCTGATCACTTTGACCACATCCATCGGCATCGGAGCCGATCTGCCACGCAGTACGCCGGAAGCGCAGGGAGTCTTGTCCTCGGGCATCCTTGCGTTTATCGAGGCGGCCGATAAGCGCATCGACTCGCTGCACAGCTTCATGCTCCTACGCCACGGCCACGTTGTGGCGGAGGGTTGGTGGTCGCCCTATCGCTTCGAGGCTCCGCACTCCCTGTACTCGCTGAGCAAGAGCTTCACCTCGACGGCCGTGGGACTGGCAATTGCCGAGGGAAAACTAAGCTTGGACCATGAAGTGTTGACGTTCTTTCCTGAGAATGCGCCGGTGAAGCCAAGTAACAACCTCAAGGCGATGCGGATCAGCGACCTGCTCCGCATGTCCACGGGTCATCAGACCGAACCGCCCCGTACACTCGATGAGGCCTGGACCAAGACCTTCCTGGCGCACCCCGTCCCGTTCAAGCCTGGGACCCATTTCATGTATAACACGTCAGCTACGTACATGCTATCAGCAATTGTCCAGAAGGTAACGGGAGAGACAGTGCTCGACTACCTCCGGGCGCGGCTGTTCAAGCCTCTCGGTATCGAACACCCGATCTGGGAAACCAGTCCGCAAGGCATCACAGCAGGTGGTTACGGCTTGAGCATTCGTACCGAGGACATCGCGCATTTCGGCCAGCTCTATCTACAAAAGGGCCAGTGGCAGGGGAAACAGCTTGTGCCCGAGGCGTGGGTCGAAGCGGCAACCGCGCGCCAAACCTCAAACGGCAGCAACCCGGACAGCGATTGGGACCAAGGATACGGTTACCAGTTCTGGCGTTGCCGCCATGACGCTTATCGAGGTGACGGAGCGTTTGGGCAGTACTGCATCGTGCTGCCCGAGCAGGATGCAGTGATCGCAATCACCAGCGGTGTTAGGGACATGCAGTCCGTGCTGAACCTGGTCTGGGAAAAACTATTGCCTGCCATGCAATCGACGTCACTGGCACCCGACAACGAGGTCCGGCAGAAACTCAGGAAAACTCTTCAGGGATTATCCTTGCGAGTAGTGGAAGGCTCCGGCTGTCCCGCGGAGGTGTCGGCCAGGAAGTACTTATTTCCGGACCCGGACAATGAGCGGACACTGGAATCACTCTCGATCGAGAGTGATGGACAGGACGGTCCTGTGACGCTCGTGGTGCGATCCGATGGCGTCGAACAACGGATCGTCTGCGGTGGCGGTGCGTGGCAAGAGGGACGAGTTGCGTGGGGCCCGTTACCCCGGCAACCGATGGCCGCCAGCGGCGCTTGGACCGAAGACAACACATTCACGGCCAGGCTCTGCTTCTACGAAACTCCGTATATCATCACGGTAACCTTGAAGTTCTCAGAGGATGAGGTGCGATACAACGCCGAGGCCAACGTCGGTTTCGGGCCCACCAGGGAACCGGAACGCGTCGGCAAGGCCGAGTGATATCGGTCGAACAACCTATTCAGGCTCAGCCTGTGCTGGGCATGTCGGTTAACAAAAAAAACACATAAGAATAAAGCAGATTGGCCAAGTGAGATGGTTTCTATGGTTATCTGGTTAAAAAAATTGTCGGCGAGCTTCAAAATAAACATCCGCATTTTCAGAGGATTTATGAAGTCTCAGAAAACACCAAACACCATAGAACTCGACAAACACCCATAAACGTAATCGTGAAAAGTGTAGGTGATTGACTAACTTCGTCGTTCAAATGACCAGAATCTGATCCCGTAAGGCTCGAAGGAAACCCTTAAAGTCGGCTGGTTGGCCTTCAACTGAAATGGGCTTTCCGGTCTGAGCCGAGCTATCTCGTCGTCACTTGATGCCGCGGCATCCAGGACAACAGGCTTGGCCGTCATGCTGGCCAGCATGTTCTCGAAGGTAAGTTCAACCTGTATCGGTGATGCCGAAAAGTTCCAGAGCAGCAGGTTGTATTCATATGAAGAAAACCGCTCGTCACGGGTCACAAATCCATGTACAGTCGGGCCTTCTGATGTCAATCGCAGCCGTTCTCCGGTCAGACGTGACAGCAGCTTGAAGGTGAAATAAGCCGGCCGGATGTTGTTTTGGAAATCGAACAACCCGTCGAACTGCGGCATCCTGTTCCACCAGCCCGTCATGAATGCTGTACCCTTAGTAGACATGAAAGGTGCAAAGCGTTCGAATGACACGTGGTAATCGCGTATGTGGTAGTAGCACGAGTAGTCCAGACCACCGTCTTTCATCTGCCATGCCACTTCGGCCACATAGCACGGCTGAATCCGCACGTCGGACGGAGGAAATCCGAGGTTCATGTTCCATTCGTTGAGAAATGTCTCCGGCTTGAGGGTGGGGTATTTCTTCAAAAGCGACTTCACGTTATCGATTGTGGCTCGGATTTTCTTCGGGTTACTGCTGTAGATGTGCCAGGAGACAAAATGCAGCGGCATCTCTTCTTTAGCGCATAAATCCAGCAGCGCCGGCAAAATGGTCGAGCCTGAATTTGCCAGGGCCGGCCCTCCAACGAGTGCATTGGGGTCCGCGCGGAGTATCGCCGCTACGGTATGCTGATAGTACCTGCAGTAGCTGTCCGGCTTGAAACGATAAGGACAGCCACCGTCTTCGCCGATATCAGGTTCATTGGCGACTTCCCAATAGCGTATCCCGGCTCCTCGGTTTTTGTAGTGGCTAACGAGATTGAAAATCAACTTCTCCCATTGGTCATAATCGTTCGGCTCAACAATGTCCTGGTTGACCACTGGAAACAGGATTTTCGGCTTGAAGCAAATGCACATCAGCGGCTTTGCTCCGGTTTTGAGAATCGTATCTACAGAACGGTCCAACGTCTCGAAATAGTACCGGTCATGCGCGGGCAGCAAATCAAAATACTCCTGGATGAATAGCCGAATGATCTTTGGCCTCAGTGCTCGTATTTCGGCAACGCGATCGTCCCACATTGGTTCTTCTGACAATCCCCCCTGGCCAAGTGCAAACCGATCAATCTCCAACGGACCCTGCCGCTCATTCAAGAATATCTTAACGGAGATGGGTTGAGTTTGAGCGTGTGCGGAGGCGAAACAACAGAAGATTAGTGCGATTTTTACAATAGATCGTTTCATAGATTATCTCCTGATTCATTATTTTTGATCTTACATTTTACTTTATCGGATCAGTCAGTAGTCAGCAACGATGGAGTACTTCGGCCTGTCGGGATTCTTGATTCGCAGCCATTCCTTTTTTACGTCAAACTCGGCCCAGTCCCGACCGTTGACGGTTACTGACTTAATGGGTTTGCCGGT
>JAVVFI010000108.1:0-13664 GCA_032250555.1 Sedimentisphaerales bacterium | reverse complement strand
CTTTCGCCAATCGTATTAACTCGACCTGGCCTTCTGGTTTCTTAAGAATCGAGTTATCGAAACCCGGATGATTGAATTCATTGGCGATTTCCAGAACGACATTGTTATAGCCGGATCTTTTAAGCCATCGGACAGTATTAACGACGCCTGCTCGCACAGCCTTTTCATCTCTGAGGATTTGATCTTGGCGCTGGTAGTAACACCCGAGAATAACGACTGCTCCATTATGGTCGCACGTTTCGATGACACGCTTCACACGCCTAAAATAACTTTTCCGAAGTGAACCATCTGGTTTAAATGCCGAGTTGACAGCTCCCTCGTAACCCGGAAAGCCACCCTGCAGGTTGAGAGTGAAAGCAAGAACACCCTGTGCAACATAAATTGGGATTTTGGTAATGAACTCGGCTGTATTCTCATCGGCATCAAATCTAGGCCGATTTTTATCCTCAAAGACGGAGTTAACCATCCTCACATTCATCAGCAGTCCTTCAGCCGGTGTTCCTGGATATGTTATCCGCCCGTTCAGATGCCACTGGCTATCGGCAATAGAAATTTGTGTTCTCTGCGAAACTGCTGAGACCGGTGCCGCCATTAGAACACCGATGACAAAGTACGCGAATATTGTTCGTAAAATAGTTATCATAAAGAGTACTCCTTGTAATTCAACTTATCGAAGTATTGTAGAATAAGATAAAAGGCTAATCCGCCGGGGCAGGCCAGTCAAGATGCTCGTGCAAAAATTCAAATGTGCCTTCACCGTTAATACTGTGTCCGCCTTGGAAGAACTCTATCTCCGTGCGGTCGGCGATGCCGAGCTGGGCGTATAACCAATGTACTTTTGCATACTCGTGTGCGACCCAGCGGTTTCGGCCGACTGTATCCAGATGGCCCCGCTCGACCATGAAGGGCCGCGGTACCATCAGGTAGGCCATCTCGGCATAGTCGAACGTGTGGCCGAGGTTCCAGTAAGGCATTTCCCATTCAATGGTCCGCATGAAACTGAAGGGTTGGTCAGTGGCCGCAACTTTGCGTGTCCATTGATTGAAGTCGCCCGAGCAAATCGAAAGGAAGTACTTTTCGAGAATCGGGGGCACTCGTACAGCTGTCTCTCCCCCATAGCTTAAACCGTAAAAAGCCATATGTTCACCATCAACGAATGGCAGTGTTTCCAGCCAGCGTAAAATCTGGTCGTGCTGTGCTATGATAAATGAAAAGAGCGTTGCCTTAACGGTATTTGCCTTGCGGTCGAGCCAACGATAGCGATCTTCTCCGCGATACAGGTTGTGCGGCGAGAATGTAATGAAGCCCCGTTCGGCCAGGTGCCCAGCGAAGTTGTTATACGCAGAATTGTTGCCATCGATTGTGTCCCGCGGTACACCGTTGCGTCCATGTTGACAAACTACGACCGGGCGTCGCTGACCGGGTGGAATATCCTTTGGAACGATCAGTACTCCCCAGGCGAATAAATCGTTAAACACATCGAGCACGACATCATACGCTGAACATTTTTCCGAATCCAGTATTCGGCGAGTGTGCGGATTTGGTGCAAGGAGTGGCTCATCGAAACGCCCCATGCCGTCTGTGTGGAACTTTTCGCGAAAAGACTTGGAGCCTTTGACGAACTTCTCTACTGAATGTGTGTTGCGACGACGTTCCGTGCTCCAGCGGCGCTCGGCCAGTTCCGGCATTACATCGTACAAAAAGAACTTGTCGCGCACGTGTTCAGATTTTCGCACAAGTGATTGGACATGTTTCTCAATCTGCTGCACAGCCCGTTTATGCCGACTGTCGGGGTTGAAAGAGTGTCGTTGCTCAACGGGGAACTCATCCGAGAGAGCCATATCTGTCTCAATTGCCAATCTACTTGCAAATGCTTCGATTGCGCGGATTGAACCGGGGCAGGTTGGATTGCCCTCGTCATGAACTAAAATGGGTTGAGAAAATCGGTTCCGAAATGGTATGCGTTCGAATTCCTGTCGGACTGAGTTAAAATCAGGTGTGTGCCAATCGCCCTTATGACCTGTTATATTTTGCACCGGGCTGTGTTCGACCACGAGCGAGCGAGGAAGAATAAGCGAGGCAATCTCAGCATCGCCGAACCGGCTCAGCAAACTCCACACGTTACGGTAGATCGGCTCCGCCCAAACGTTTTCACGAGCATCAAAGTAACCACTGACCAGCACGGCATGGATCCGCGTATCGATGGCTGCTGTGTAGAATGCAATCAGGCCGCCCTCGGCATAACCAACTACACCGATCTGTGACGAAGCATCTTGTTGCACGAACCAGTCAACGGCTGCCAACAATTTCTGCACTTCGTAACCGATGATATGCCTTCCCATATGGAATGCCTGGCGATAAATCCATTCACGATACGTCTGATCGGATTTTCTGAGTCCTGCATCTTTGGTATCGAGCTTGCGACGGCTTACCAGCGCCGGGATTACAAGCTCAAATCTATTCTCGGCCAAACGACGGGCATACTGTTGTTGTGGATTGAGCCCGGGCGAGAGTCCGAGAAGCTGTTCGGGCGTTTGATCGGCATCCGGTACTACAACAACATGAGCCATCGTTCTTTGCTTTGGCTGAACGAGTAATCCTTCACCAAAAACTCCATCCAATACCGGCCAGCGCACTTGAAAAACACGGTACTTAGCAGTTTCAGCTACTAGAGCGGGATTAGCATTGTCGCCGAACCGTTCCATCCTCACAGGTAAACGTGTATCCACGGCCCCGATAATTGTTCGAAATATCTGGCGATTCTCGGCGACAGAGGTTTCGTAAGATTGCTTTGACGAAGTGTCGTACTTCCAGAACCGAGCGCGCTTTACCCGAGATGTATGAATCTGCTTCTCAATGAATCGGTGCGCTCCGTCCATAAGCTGTGTGGAAAGATCTTCCTCCTGCCATACCAGCGGTTGGGTCCCCGGAAGAACAGTTTCTGCTGCTTCGATAGGCGAGCACGCTAAAGCAGATAGGACACATATCAATACGAAAGTGAAGGTTCGATTCATATCCAGCCTCCTTTACAATTGGCTTCTATCCCGTGGAATTCCCTACAGGTGCCACGGAGTGCGAATGGGTTTACTTAGAAAGCGATTGGCCTGCTCATCGTTGATAAAGTGTTCTTCGTCCGGGCTCCAGTTAAGTTTGCGATTGAGTCTCATGGCAATATTGGCCAGGTGACAGATGCTGGCCGAACGATGTCCCACTTCAACGGGAGCGATCGGGTCCTGTCCCGACTTGATACAGTCCAGGAAATTACGTTTATGATCACTGCTTTCATAGAGATGAATTTCGTTCGGTCCGATTACGGTGTCCATGAGGGATTCGGGGTGCGTACGAAAGGAATTCCAGTCCATGTGTACCCAGCCTTCTGTACCTTCAAAACGGACTGCGCCCCCAGTGCCGCTCGGCGTGCAAATTAGCTCTACACCGTTGGCATACCGCGCTCGAAAATGAATCCGACTGACCGTGTCAAATAAACCTGTTTTCGGAAATTCGCTGCCAAGGTCCTCAATCTCTACAGGTCCTGTTCGCTCAGTGCCGAGACCCCACTGGACAATGTCAAATTTGTGGGCGCCGGTGTTGGTGGTCTCACCGCCTGAGTAATCCTGGACAAAACGGAAGGTATAAAAACAACGGTGTTCCTGATGAGGTGCCAACGGCGCCGGGCCCAGCCACAGGTCATAGTCGAAACCGTCGGGAACCGGAGTCGGATGCCATGTATCCAGGTCGAAACGCAATCCGTGACGACCCAGACTTGTCAGCACACGCTTGACCCGGCCGATACGGCCATTGCGGACCAGTTCGCAGGCAAACCGCATCCTTTGCTTGGAGCGGTGCTGGCTGCCCGTCTGGAGAATTACTCCATATCGACGAACCGCCTCTACCATGGCACGGCCTTCGGCAATCGTCAGGCTCAAAGGTTTTTGACAATAGATATGCTTTCCAGACCGGGCTGCCAATATCGTTGGGATGGCATGCCAGTGGTCCGGCGTGGTAACCGATACCGCGTCGATGTCGTCCCGAGCCAGTAGATCGCGAAAGTCGTTATAAGCATCAGTGCCCTTATAAACGCCCGATCGTTTCTTCTGGCCGTAGTAATCGTTAACCAGTTTACGTGCCGGCTCGCGACCTCGAAACTGCTCGGCGGTTTTGTATCCAAAGCTGCCTCGGTTCACATCGCATACCGCTATAATCTGGGTATCGTCCTGATGCATCAAACCCTGCAAGTCGGTGAATCCCATATTACCAGTACCAATACAACCGACGTTGATCCGGTTGCTGGGGGCGCCGGCACCCAGAGCAGAGTTTGAAACAAGATAGGGCATCCCATACGTACCCATCATACCGGCTGTCGCGCATTTGAGGAAATCTCTGCGGCTCGACAATCTGCTTTTATCACTCATTATATGTCTCCTGCTATATCGTTTTATCAATAAAATATTGCTTATCGGGTCGCTTGCGCAGACTCGTTTGTATGTCTATAATCACAACTGATAAGAGTACTGCCAATAATCCTCCAACGGCAACCAGATTAGGGCATGAACATATCTTTTTCCACTAAAGCCTACTAAAAATATGACAGCCCATAAGAATAATTTTGAAAGAAATAATATCAAGCGTTGAGTTGTGAAAGCATTGGAATTATTCTGTTTCAATGCTTTGTTAATTTTTATGTTCATTTTGTGTCCTTCCAAACGATGTATTGCAGACGGTATTGCTTTAGAGTAATTCTACCAGTTTTTTAAACACTGTGTCCAGATGCATTGTTTCTTTAGAGTTATGAGTTTGCTGTCAAAGAAATATTTTCGACCAATCCCACCAGCCAACCGGAAACGTACAGGATCGCACACTAAAAACTCTGAAATAGTCCCTTTTTTGTCAGTTGAAGTTTACAACCTGACTGATTTGGAACAACCATTGTCGAGTCATAGTATTTAGCGATCAGGAACAGATTTTAAATTTCCTGTTATCGTATGCAAACTGATAATAGCGTTATCAACTAAGCGTTCTCCCGCACCAACTTCAACATAGGTGGAATAGCTTGCACCATATCCGCCCTCTGAGGCGGCTTGAATTGTGGGAAAATACGAAAGAACATCATTACAGTAGCCCAGAAAAAAAGTATGAGGAACTGGTGACCGATTACGAAGAGCAATCTGAAAATCATCAAAAAATTCACCAGGGAATCCTACCCATGCAATTTCTTCTCCCAATAATACTATAGGAGTTTCCGCTTTAATAACCGAGGGCCGGTCTCTTAGTAATTCTTCATAATATTTTTCACCTCGCTGCTTGATATAAAATTCTTTCACCTTTTCATCTTTTAGTTCATAGCGGTATTTCAAATCGGTGATATGTTTATGCGTTCTTAATGTTAGATTTAGCATATAGAGGATCCCAAATACCATTAGACAGCTCTTTTCGTGAGGCATATCCTCTCATGGGCATTCCCAGTGGTGGAGTAATATCGACCGTTCCAACTCCGACTTCCAGAGCATGGGCGATTGTGGACAGACATACGTTTTCACCGGCAGCTAACAAAATAGAGGAAAAAGCAAACATAAGAATAAATTTATTCAAAAACATAATTTCTCCTTTGGTTAATTATTAAACTCCATGCCATGCTTTATCAAAATTATATTCGAGGTTGATTATTCACGTTTGTCAAGATAAAGATATCATACCATATTTTCCCTTATGATATGAGTTGTAAAAGAAGAAAAATTTGTTTGAACGTTCTTTGGCCGGTCTCACCAGCCAATCAAGCATTTGATATGTAAACACTTTTTTAGTAAAATGATGACTGTAGAGATAACCTTTATTGTTCCGGGGGAAATATTTGAGGTTTGCTCTGTTCTGAACTGAAGTTCATTTGGGAGAATTAGAGAGATGTTGAATAAGCATTTTCTGGCGGGCATGCTGGTCACGCTGAGTTTTGTATTGCACAGCGCATCAAGTGAAGAAACGAAGATGATGTATCTGTCAGGCATGGATAAAGACACTCCCGTGCAGTGGGAATTTTATTGTACTGAAGGGCGAAACAGCGGTGAATGGACAACGATTCAGGTGCCCTCGAACTGGGAACTGCAGGGCTTTGGCACATATAATTATGGGCAGGATGCGAAAAAAGGCCGTGAGCAGGGAAAATACCGATATCGTTTTAAGGTGCCGAATGAGTGGGCAGGTAAGGTTATCAACATTGTCTTTGAGGGTGTAATGACCGATACGGATGTGTGGATTAACGGTAAGAGTGTTGGGCCGAAGCATCAAGGCGGTTTTTATCGTTTTAAGTATGATATTACCGAATTGGTCAAATTTGGCGGTTTGAACTTGTTGGAAGTAACAGTAAGCAAGGTCTCGGCAAACGCAAGTGTGGAGGCTGCTGAGAGATATGCTGACTATTGGATTTTCGGAGGGATCTATCGGCAGGTATATCTGGAGGCTTTTCCAAAGCAATTTATCAAACGAACAGCGATTGACGCAAGGGCGGACGGGAATATCACTGTAGATGTATATCTGGAGAACATCGCAACGACAAATAAAGTTGTAGCAGTAGTAACGGGAGTGAGCACAGGAGGGACGTTTAGTAAGCAAGTAGTTAAGGGACAGAGCAAGATAACTCTCAGCTCGAAGATAGCGGGTATAAAGCCTTGGAATGCAGAGACACCAAATCTGTATAAATTGGAGCTTCAGTTGTTAGCAGGTGACAAAGTAATTCACAAGACTGAAGAGCGTTTCGGATTTCGCACATTTGAAGTTCGTCCGGGCAATGGGCTGTTTCTTAACGGGCGTAAGATTCGACTGAAAGGGGTGAACCGGCACTCATTCTGGCCCGATTCAGGGAGGTGCCTGAGCAGGGAAATAAGTTATGATGATGTGCGCCTAATAAAAGAAATGAATATGAATGCGGTGCGAATGTCGCATTATCCCCCCGATGTACATTTTTTAGAAGTATGTGATGAAGTGGGCTTATATGTTCTGGATGAATTGGGAGGATGGCAGAAACCTCCATTTGATACGGAAATTGGCAGAAAATTGGTCAGGGAAATGGTTACAAGGGATGTAAGTCAACCATGTATTCTGTTCTGGGATAATGGAAACGAAGGGGGATGGAATCGGGAACTGGACGATCAATTTGAGTTATATGATCCACAAAAGCGGCGAGTGCTGCATCCGTGGGAGAATTTTAATGGTATTGATACTCAACATTACCGGAACTATGAAAATGTCAAAAAGAAGCTTAACGGATCTACTCTTTTTATGCCGACAGAATTTCTGCATGGTCTGTACGATGGAGGTCATGGTGCGGGGCTTAATGACTATTGGAATTTGATGCACAAATCACCTGTCGGGGCAGGAGGATTTCTGTGGGTACTGGTGGACGAAGGCGTTGTCAGGACAGATCAGAATGGCAAGATCGACACTGATGGCAATCATGCACCTGATGGAATACTCGGGCCTTACAGGCAAAAGGAAGGCAGCTTCTATGCCATCAAAGAGATATGGTCTCCTATTCATATCGACCTTGAGAAACTGCCAATGGATTTTTCCGGGCAGATACAGGTTGAAAACCGTTATGATTTTACGAATCTGAGTGAATGCAGATTTGAGTGGAAACTTGCGAGACTGCCTCAGCCGTTTACAAAGCAAAATAAGCATATTGTCCTTTATAGCGACACACTGGGAGCTTGCGATGTGAAAGCCGGCGGCAAGGGTGTGTTGAAGTTGGATTTGCCGGAGGATTGGTCTAAGGCGGAGGTACTTTATCTAACTGCATTTGATCCTGCTGGTAAGGAAGTCTGGACGTGGTCGTGGGGAATTCAAAAGGAATCTGAATCCGGGTATCTACAAAAGGAAAGTAAAAAAAATTCTCACGTTAGATTAACCGAAAGCAAAGAAGAGCTTTTAGTCAAAGTGGATGGTCTGAAGCTTTCGTTCAGCAAAAAGACCGGAGAATTGGCTAAGGTTGAGAAAAACGGAAAAACTATTTCGGTAGGAAATTGGCCTCAGCCGATAATGGGTGAGAACAAGCTTGTTGAGTTGAACCATTGGCGAAAGAATGAAAATATTCTTATCGATGTAACATATGAGAAGGGCCTGGACTATGCAAAGTGGACGGTTTATCCGAGCGGTTGGGTGAGATTGGATTATCAGTATGTGCTTGATGGGAAGTTTGACCTGATGGGCATTACATTTGATTATCCTGAAAACAAAATGATAAAGATGAAATGGGTCGGTAAAGGGCCATATCGAGTATGGAAAAACAGAACAAAAGGGGGACGGCTGGATTTCTGGAGTAATGATTACAAAAATCATACGCCGGGCATGACATGGAATTATCCGGAATTTCGGGGCTACTATCGGGATTGGCATTGGGTGACATTTGAGACCAAAGAAGGAGAAATTACACTGCTCAACGGGACGGAAGATGTTTTTCTTGGCGTATATCGGCCTAAGGACGGCTTTGATCCCAGGAGTACAAATATCAATGTACCGGGAACAGGAATATCATTATTGCATGGGATACCCGCTATTGGGACAAAGTTCAATAAAGCGCAAGATCTTGGCCCTGAGAGTCAGAAGAATGAGGCTTCTGGTAAATACCGAGGTTCGGTCTATTTTTATTTCGAAGCTGAGCCATAATAAATGAGTGGAATACCTAATCTCGAATTGCACATTTGGGAGCATTACAGGATGTCATCAGAACAACGGTCGAAAGCGTTTCTTGGCTGTCTGGCCAAATCGGTCGTGGCGGTCAGTGCCACTGTGCTTGCGCTGCTTGCGGCTGAAGCGATCGTTCGAATTCTCGACTTGGCGCCGGGCATTAAGCCAATTCAGCTCAGTTCATATGACTGCATCTATAAGCGCTCGATGAATCCTGTCTTAGGTTTTGAGCTGAAGGCAAACTGTCGCAGTGACAATCCGGACTTCATAGAGACCTACGAACGGACCAACGCCCACGGACAGCGTGACAGGGAGCGAACGCTCCAGAAGCCTGATGGGGTCAGGCGGGTGCTCTTGCTCGGAGATTCTGTCGTTGAGGGCTATGGATTGCGCGAATACGAAACTATTTCCCGACAGCTCGAAAATCTCTACGGCGACGGTACAACCGAGGTTCTCAACTTCGGCGTCAGTGCGTATTGTACGCTTGCCGAAGTCGAACTGCTGGAAGTTAAAGGGCTGAGATTTGATCCGGATGTAGTAGTCTTGGTGTTCGTGGAGAACGATTTTGATAACTTCAACCGCGAGGCATTTCCTCTTGGGGAGATGATTGATCGTCCCGCGGTCGTCAAGGCGTTGTTTCAAAGGTCACACTTCTTTCGCATGGCCTCCATCCGGTTGAACCTTTTTCACTTAGGAGCTGAGGCGGACCCGGTGCGCTGGAACCAGGATGCCATCGGAGACAACAATGTGGCTGAGGGACTGAGCCGGTTTCGTGAGCTTGCCAAAAGTCACAAATTTCAGCCGCTGGTCGTTATCTGGCCGCGTTTTTTTGATGACCGTATTGCGGATGTCTGCTTCATGCCCGAGGGCAGTGAGCAGCTCGTTGTCGAGCACTTGTCGGCGATGTACGATATCCCTACGGTGCGGCTCTCGGAGTTCTTCCAGAGGCATCACGCGGAGTTGGTTGGTGCAGTGAATCCGCGGTTGCGTTACAGCTCCGGTGACGAGCTTCATCCCTCGCCAGAAGGGTGCCGCGTTGCCGCTGAGGCCCTGAAGGTAATCCTTGATGAACTTGAAGTTGGCCGGGCGGTGTCATCGCGGGAGATTCAGCTTTCTACTCAAAGTGACGCGGAGGCTGTTGCAGCCGCCAAGGCATTGGGCCAGACCCAGCCCAATTATGCACGAGTTCACAACCGTATGGGTACTGAGTTTCTGAAAAAGGGCAAGCTGGCAGAAGCTGAAGCGGAATTCAAGCAGGCGTTGGAAGCGGATCCAACATACCCCGGAGCACATAATAACCTGGGCATCATCTACGAGAGACTGGGCAATGAAGAAGCTCAGACGCAATTCGAACGGGCCATCCAACTGAGGCCCGATTTTACATTCGCCCATTACAACTTGGCCCGAATCCTGATGAAGAAGGAATTCATAACGGAAGCTGTGGCGGAGCTGCAACGAACGATTCAGATCGATCCAAACCATGTCGGAGCGCTAAACATGTTAGGGATGGCACTTGGCAGACAACAGAAATTCGCCGAGGCCCAGCTCCATCTGGAAAGGGCGATACGCCTCGATCCGAACCACTCAGAGGCGAGGAACAACCTCGGCGCGGTGTATTCTGCGCAAGGACGCTTGCTCGAGGCAATGGTGCAGTTTGAAGCAGCACTACGTATTGATCCCGACGACCCCGAGATCATCGAGAATCTGAAAAGAGTTAGAGATGCCCTGTCGAAGTAGTCACAAAAGCTGAGAAAACTGGACAAAAGATAAAGGGGCTTATATCGAATCGAATCAATATAAGCCCCAAATATTTAAATCATTAGCGTTTGCCTCATATCCATTCTACTGTGCAGGCGGATAAAGACGAATATCATCGAAATACATCGTACCTGCTCCGCCGGTACCCGAGCTAAGGCCAAGAGTAATCGAACTTACATTGGAAAGATTCACACCCTGGTCTGCAAAGGTCTGCAATGGGATGTTCCATTCGGTCCATCTTGTTGTAGTTGCCGCATCAGGATCATCATGATCAACTCTTGCGCTGCCGTTTAGAGTAACGTACATCTGCTCGGCTGCATTAGACGAACTGCCTCTGAACCAAATCGTTAGTGTGTTAACACCATTCACTGTCCAATCACGATTGGAAGTGAGTGTCAACGTAGCCTCGGATTTTCCGACGGCATTGTCGTAGGCCATAGGCATCGACTGATTGCCGCTGTGGACAATCGACTGCTCCGCAAATGGAGGATTAAAGTTACCAACGACAGAACCGTTCGTTGCCGGGCTATCGAATCCATCTATCCAGGCAAGATATATCCTGTTACTTTCGGGGTCTGTTTCATCAAGGTCGTTGTAGCTCTCCATATCATCAATGATAAGGAAGTTGGCGGTAGTAAAGCTCCAGAGTGGACCTGTCCAGGGGCTGTCGGCGTTGGCGCTATTTGCTTCATCAACACGCCAGTAGTAGGTGGTGTTCCACTCAAGCTGACCGGGTTCATAACTCTCGGAGCCGAGATTTCCGCTTCCTTTTAACTCCAGAGAGGCCGCATCTGCACCGAAATAGACCTCATGTGATGCACCTAAGCCCGGCGCCCATGTAAGAACAGGCGTTTGCGATACATCCACAGCGCCATTAACAGGAATCAGTGTCGTAACAGCGCCTTCGGTCGTAAAGCTCCAGACGTCCCCTTTATGGGTTTCGAAGATATCAAACTCATCGATGCGCCAGTAGTAAGTCTTTGCCATTTTAAGCGGGCCGGGGTCAAAGGTTGTATCTCCCAGAGGCAGTGCTCCGGCGGCATTGCTGACATCATCAAAGTTGTCACCGAAGTACGCATAATGTAGTTTTGCTCCGAAACCCGGTGTCCAACTAAGCTTAGCGTTTACACTTACTGCTTCAGCGCCATCCACAGGGTCGGGGAAGTAGGCGGTCTTCGGGGGAATAGCAAAGCTCCATACATCGCCTTTCCATGGGCTGTTAGGCTCGGCTTCGTTGACCTCATCGATTCGCCAGTAGTAAGTTGTGCCCGGAACAAGTCCCTCCGGAACAGGAAATCCGGGGAAGCCAACAACAAGTTCCGTGGAAGTCTGATTACCTAAGAACGTACCTTCGGCTCCGCTGTCAACATCATCGAAATGATCACCAAAATATACATCGTGTGAGACAGCACGCGCACCCGGCTTCCAGGAAACAGATGCCCATGTATCCATATTTAAGGCTCCATCTTTCGGATTTGGACCAAAAGCGAAAGGCCATGGCTCACCACCCGAAAAACCTCGCAGATCATCTTCTGTCAGTGCTTCATTTATAATCCAGATCTCATCAATCGCACCTTCAAACCAATAGCCGGCATTTACGATAGTATCATTGAATATCGTTTGTGCCTGTACATTCCCGACACCGATGTCATCCGAACGGCCATTCAATTGACCTCCGGGGCCAACACCAATCAATTGTCCATCCATCCACATCTCAAACTTGCCGTCTTCCTGAGCCGGGCCTCCGTCTCGGAGGACAGCAGCAACGGCGACCCATTGATTTGAACTGATGGGTGCAGAGAGAAATGTACCGGGATTCCATTGGGGATCGTAATCCGCTCTATTCCATGCGGCGGCATGAGCCTTACCTTCGTGGACATATATAGAAAGTCCGCGAGTGCTGCCGCCTTCTTCATACACGCATTGTACCTCTGGTTTATCCACATCAGCGCACTTGAATATCGCAATCACCGTATGATTTGTGTGAGTGCTCGTATTGATCCCTGTTGAATCCGGGATATGAATGCCGTCATCCACTCCATCGAATTCTAAGGCGTTACCTCTGAGACCAGGAACGACCTGGGGATTCCCGAGGAGATTAGCCGTGTTTGTATTGGCTGAATCATCCGGAACATTGGCACCGACATCCTCAAACAGGTAAACGTGACCGTCGGTAACTGAGGTCGGGTCGATCTGAGCGACTGCATTGCCGGCTATGCTCAGAACCAAAATAAGGGAAACAAAATACAACCATTTCTTACACATAATAATCCTCCTTAAAGATTATAATAATGATAAAAAATACTTTGGCCACACACCAAAACACATATTCCCAAAAAGAGTGAATCTGAATTTTCTATGAAGTTTTCAAAAGATCTTCACATTAAACCACACAGGACCTATTTCATTTTTTTTTGACTTGCCTTGTGTGATTAACAAAAAATCCTCCTCTATCTATAAAAAAAAGATATTATGCCCGCTGGATGATGTCAAAGTCAAAGATACCTGGTTATGCGGACACAAATTTTATTAACTTTATATATACCAAACTAACCACTTTAACGTCAAGGAAAATATCTTTTGTAGATATAGGATAACTGAACCATTGAACGGCTGTACAAATACTTTCGTGCCGGTTTTTGCATGGTGGTCTTGTGATTTAAGGATCTTGCCGCTTGATGGGCAGCTCTTGCCGTTGGGCGAAATCCAGACGGGCGGACTTGCAAATAGCAGCCCTCGACCCCGGGCAGAAAAACAGGTAAGCATACCCGAGGGTAAACACCAGCGTATTTCGCAAAAACTCGAAATCCTAAATAAATTGGGTTTGTTTGGGTTTGAAATTGGCTTAAATTGGGTTTGTTTTGGCTTAAATTGGCTTTGTTTTTTCATGATTAATTTATGTCTATTTTCTTCGTATTCCTTTGTATATATTGAGTTTACATCATTCCATAGCCCTGAAAATTGGGTTTGTTTTGCATATCTTTGCCCTATATAAAAATACATTATAATATAAAAACCATAAACCTTTATCGTTAAGTTACTTAGACGGTCAAAATCGGTTATTATCGGGTTTGTCATATTTCATATCTCTGATTTAATATTGTGGGCTTAGGTCCCCTGTTTCGTGTCAAGTTAGCAACTCTTGGGGGTAAACTCAGGGAATAAAAGACCACTCCCTCTAAAATTAGACGGGTGTGCAGAATTGAGCCGAAAAAAGTCTCAATTTTCGTAAT
>JAVVFI010000107.1:0-13694 GCA_032250555.1 Sedimentisphaerales bacterium | reverse complement strand
CCGATGAACTAAATAAATGACCGATTGAAAAGCAGCCGTAGCAGCGAAGAGCTTCAAAATATCCGATAAGACAAGTATCCTGGATTGTCTCAAGCCGACCACTTGTAAAATACTAAATTAAACTATACAATGTTTATCGCTGATACAGACTAAATAGCCAGGTGTAGTTAATTCGCTCTATTTAGTCAGGCAAATGTCCGTTCGTCATGCAACGTATGCAGAAAGAGAGTTGAGAATATGACCAGATGGCACCTCATAGTACTGCTTGTCTTTTTCACCGTCATACTCTTACAAGCACCTACCGTCGGGAATGTTAAACCTATAGACCATAATAACGAACTGGAAATACAATATAAGACTCTCCTGCGTGACATCGCCAGACGCAGACGCATATCTCAATTTGCAAACCAGGTTTATAGAGCAGAGGCGATGATTGACAAAGCTGACCGCGATCCTCTCGATGTTGTTTTACGGCGTACATCGGCATTACTCGATGATTTGCGAGGCATGTCTTTTGCGCCGAATTTTACGCAGATGGCTGCCAAACTGAAGGAGATGCAGAAGGCCGGCACCAAAGTTAAAGTAACCTATACAAAACAGCGATTCGATCTTTTCAAGAAAGCCTGCAGGCTTCGCCGCAGGATTGCACTGTCAAATCCCTTGCTTGATTTCGACAAGATTCTCTTCATCAAACGTCACCGTGCCGCATTCAATCACATGTGTGATCAGTATTACGGCATCAATATTCTGCCGGGAGGTGGAATATACGTGCTGTCTGATCCGTTTAGCGATAATCCGCAGGTGTGGGATGTTCTGTCCGATTCGGTTGTTCAGCGCGGCAGGCTCAAGGGTCAAAGGCTTAAAGGCGGTTCTGTTCTTTCACCGGACCTGTCTTATGACAGCAAGACAATCGTATTCGCATACGTGGAATGCAAGGGTGATGTCAATCACAGGCACCACACGGACCCCAGTCGCGGCCACTGGAACGTACAGCGGTGTTATCACATATTCAAAGTCAACGTTGACGGTTCCGGCCTCGAACAGCTTACCGACGGTACATGGAATGATTTTGATCCGTGCTGGCTGCCGAACGGGCGTCTGGCATTCATCAGTGAGCGCCGGGGCGGATATCTTCGCTGTGGTAGAGTGTGCCCAACCTACACACTACATGACATGAATAATGACGGCAACGATATTCGCTGCTTGAGTATGCACGAAACAAATGAATGGCATCCGAGCATAACCAACGACGGAAGAATCATCTATACACGATGGGACTATGTTGATCGTCACGGCTGCACGGCGCATCTTCCGTGGATTACGACGCCGGACGGCCGGGACTCCAGAGCGGTGCACGGCAATTTTGCTCCTCGTGAACTGCGAGCTGACATGGAACTGGACGTCCGCGCTATTCCCGGCTCGCACAAATTTGTTGCCACAGGCGCTCCGCACCACGGGCAGGCATTCGGTTCACTTGTCATTTTCGACCCGCACGTGGAGGATGACGACATAATGGCTCCGGTGAAACGGCTAACGCCCGAGGTAGATTTCCCGGAGACCCAGGGCGGCGCACAGGTTTATGGAACAGCATGGCCGCTAAGTGAAAAATATTACCTCTGTGTTTATGAACCAATGATTACACCGGGAACGGGGCAACAGGGAAAAAAACATATCCCCGTCAATTACGGTATTTATCTGCTCGACATCTTCGGTAACAAAGAGTTGATTTATCGCGACCCGGAAATTGCGTGCCTTAGTCCTATGCCGCTTCGTCCGAGGCTCAAGCCTCCAGTAATGCCCGACGAATCAGTTCGTGTTGCCGAGGGCCGGCCGGCCGAGGCCACACTCGCGTTGGTCAATGTATATGATACCCTGACGCCATGGCCTGAGGATATTAAGATTAAGTCACTTCGAGTATATCAAATCCTGCCTATGACAGTCCCATCTGGTGACCCACCCCATGAAACAAGCCTGAGAGAGCCGACCGCCGGTGATTCGGTCGTTCTGACCCGCTATGTCCTGGGCACAGTGCCGGTGGAAGAGGACGGCAGCGCGCATTTCACAGTACCAGCGAGAAAGGAACTGTTTTTCCAGGCTCTTGATGACAATGGACTGGCGGTGCAATCAATGCGTTCTGCGACTTATTTGCAGCCGGGAGAGACACTTGTCTGCCAGGGTTGCCATGAGCCCAGGCATCGCGCACCGAAAACACCCGGGAATATTCCCACGGCGATGCGCAGAAAACCTTCTGAACTCAAGAGCGATGTCGATGGTACGAATCCTTTCAGCTATCCGCGGCTTGTCCAGCCTGTACTCGACAAGCATTGCGTCCAGTGCCATGCAGAGTCTCCGGATAAAGCACCGCGGCTGGATCGAGAAATCATCGCCAGGGGCAGACAGAAATGGTATGCGTCTTATCACAGCCTTGCCCCGGAGTACGGTTTCTGGCAATACGGCGGCCGCCATCGGACTATTCCAGGCAAATTCGGCGCCCGTGTATCGAAACTTTATAAGCTGCTGCAGGATGGACATTACGATGTCGAACTTTCCGCCGAAGAAATGCATCGCATCACCGTCTGGCTGGATTCGTGCTCGATATTCTATGGTGTCTATGAGAAAGAAGGTGGAATCGCTCAGCTTGAGGGCAAGATTGTCTATCCAACTCTTGAGTAAATCGACAGCATATACAGGCCATATACCTTACGATACCTGCCTCCTGGATTCCGGCCTTCATCTGCGGAGCCGCACTAAGCGGCGGAAAGTAAGGATTTCAACTAAATCAAAGCAAATCAAGACATTTTTCATTCCGCCTTTTAAACTTTTTTTGACAAAAGTCTGTTCTTATTATATACTGAATGCAATTCAGAATGCTAACTGCTGTTGTTAGCATAAGGAATATGGCCGTACAAATGGTGGACTAATGGAAGACGGCGGATGAGATAAGTTTATCTTGTCGAAAAACTGCCCCACCTTTAATGACTGGATTATCTCGGAGAAGAAAATGAGCAAGATTATAGTAATAGATATCGAAGAATGCATGGCATGTCGAACCTGTGAGATAGAGTGTTCATTAGTGCATTCGAAATCGAATACGCTCGAGGAAGCATTGAATGAGGTGGAGCCGCGTGTTAATGTAGAAGGCGCTCAGGAATTCGCCGTACCGTTGCAGTGCAGGCACTGTGAAAATGCGCCGTGCATTAAAATATGCCCGACACACGCAATACGTCGTGAAAATCCCGATAGTCCGGTACTCATAGACCAAGAACGCTGTATCGGGTGTAATTTCTGCCTTGCCGTCTGTCCTTTTGGTTCAATTTCGCCGTCATACGACGGTCACAGAGTTGTCAAGTGCGATTTGTGCTTTGAGCGGCTCAATGCCGGGCAGGAACCGGCCTGCGTATCAGGCTGTCCGACAGGGGCACTGAAGTTCATTGAAGCCGAGCAATACGCTCATGGCAAAAGAACGGAGACTGCCGAAGAACTTGCCTCATCGATTCAGCAAAACAAAAGCAAGAAATAGAAAAAAAGAGAATACCCAATGATAACAGTAACAGTATGTGTGGGTAGCTCATGTCACGTCAAGGGGGCCCGGGAAATGATAGACCGCTTCAATGAGTTTCTAACCAGCGAGTCTCTGCAGGGAGAGGTCGAATTGAAGGGCTCATTCTGCATGGAACGCTGCGGAGAGGGAATTAACTGGGAAATCAACGGTGAAATTGAAAGCAGCCCATGTGTGGATGATGGAGTCAAAATTCTTCGAAAAAAAATCTCCGAGGCTCTGGGCAAAAATTTAACTCGACGACCTTCTAAAAAATCCCGTAGAAGGAAAACTTAATATGAAACTTCCCAAAAGCCAGGAAACCGCCCATACCAGCGCCATACTGCAGCATACACCGAATGGTGTTCTTCTTGTGGATAATGAAACACGAATACGTTTCATCAATCCGGCATTTCGAATAATGTTCAAATGTAATGATGATAAGGTTTTGGGGGGATTGGCAAAGGATTTTGTACATTCCGACTGCTTTGAACGCGCCATTGATGCCGGCGGTTCTCTAATGGTCAAAGAGAGTATTACTGAGCATAATATCAGCTACCGCGTTGGTATTTTTCCAATTGAGGCCGAGAATCTCTACTGCGGCATTTTCATCGATATCTCAGACGAGGAAAAAGCCAGAAAGGAAATGCTTGAGTTGAAAGCTCAGACACTAAAACGGGCACAAGAGGTTATTTCACGCCAAATGCAAACGGCACAGGAAATAGCCGGACTCCTGGGTGAGACCACAGCGGAAACCAAGGTCCTTTTGATGAAGCTCATGTCCCTTTATCGGGAAGAAGGACAGCAATGAGGTTATTTTACGAGTGGGGTACCAAACAGCTTCTAAAACACGGTGAAGAGCTTTGCGGTGACAATGTAGCGATTGCCCGTCACTCGGATTACATCACGCTCGCTCTTTCCGACGGTCTTGGAAGCGGGGTTAAGGCCAATATTTTATCTATCCTGACGACTCGAATCGTTATGCACCTTATGGAGAATGAGCTGCCTCTAAGCGAGGTGGTAGAAACATTGGGCAAGACACTGCCTGTATGCGATGTTCGAAAGCTCGCTTACAGTACATTTGCTATCGGGCAGTTCTTTCGTGACGGCCGCGCCCGGGTGGTGGAATTCGATACACCCTCGTTCGCCTTGCTGCGACAGCGAAAGTCTCTCGCTGTACCATGTGGTGAACGGCAAATTGAGGGAAAGACCATTCGAGAATTCGAGTTCCAGCTTAAAATTGGTGACTGGCTTGTTTTTGTCTCCGATGGAGTGATAAACGCCGGCATAGGTGGACTCTATCCGCTCGGCTGGGGCCTGGATCAGGCCGTGCGTTTTCTGGAAAAACACAGCCACCCGGATCTTACTGCTCAGGAGCTTGCATATAAGCTCGTAGAGGCCGTTGAGGATTTATATTGCGGCAAACCGGGAGATGATGTCAGTGTAGCGGTAATAAAAGTTCGGCATAAACTCATGGCAACCTTTTTAACCGGCCCGCCGGTGAACAAAGATATTGACGAGGAGACTGTCAGGAAGCTTACGCAACGTCCCGGCTTTTTGGCCGTATGCGGGGGAACCACTGCAAAAATTGTAGCCCGCTATTTGGGTGGTAAATCCTTGGACGTTGACCTGGCTACAATGAAAACGGATGTTCCTCCTCTTGCAAAGCTCGAAGGGATAGACTTGACGACTGAGGGTATCCTGACGCTTAGCAGGGCCAACGACCTGCTTCAATCGGGCGCCACCAAAGAGACGGTAAAGTTCGCTACGGATGGGGCATCAGCATTGATCCGCCTGTGCCTGGAAGTGGACCATATCCATTTCATGGTCGGGCTGAGCGTGAATCCGGCCCATCAGAATCCCGATCTGCCCCGGCAGCTTGGAATGAAATTAGCCGTGGTGCGCGAAATTGCGGATGAACTTCAAAAGAGGGGCAAGGAGGTAAGTATTGAAACCATCTGACATTAGGCTTCAATAAGCATAAGAACGTGGTTTTGAACCCGCAAATTTTGTGTTGACGAAAGATGTAATTAAAAATAAAATAATCTTTTAATTTGATGATAAACTTCTCAGGTAATATATGAATATGACAAAAGAGAATGAGCTTATTGAAAAAATAATAGACCGCTATGATGCCGATACCGGAATGCTTATACCTATAATGCAGGACCTTCAGGCGGACTGTGGATACCTGCCGCCGGAACACCTGCGATGTCTGGCCAACCGCCTTGATGTCCCAATGAGCCGTATCTATGCAGTAGCAACTTTCTATTCTTCGTTCCGACTCGCCCCGAAAGGTCAACATGACGTAACCCTCTGTATGGGCACAGTCTGCTACCTTAAAGGTGCTCCGAAAATCTGTGAGGCCATTGGCCGGGAATTCCAGGTTGAGCCGGGCGGCACCACAAAGGACCGGCTTTTTACTCTACAGGCTGTTAACTGCGTCGGCGCTTGTGCTCTTGCCCCCGTCATGATAGTAGATGGAAAATATTACGACGGTGTTACTCCTGATTCTGCTCTTGAAATTCTAAACGAGCTGCCGCCTGCCGAAGAAAATGCAGAGACTGCCGCAAAGGAGGTTAAATCTTGATAAGCATTCCGACAAAGTTCAAAAAACCTGATGATATCGAAGCCTTTGCGCAGACGCTGAAGAATCCCGAAAACTCTCCGGCCAGAACTGTTAGAGTTTGTATTGGGACAGGCTGTGCCGCCAAGGGGTCGCGAAAATTGTATGAACTTTTTCTCGAAGCAGCCAAAGAACATGGCGAAAACATCCGCATAGAGGCTAAGTGCGTTGGCTGTCACGGCTTCTGTGAGCGCGGCCCTATCGTTGTAATAGAACCGGGGGAAATATTTTATCAGCAGGTTGAGGAGCCCGATGTTGCGGAGATTTTCCGCGAAACAGTTCTCGGTGGCAAAATTCTCGACAGGTTCTTATACGAAGACGCCGGTACGGAGAAAAAAGCCAAAACAGAAAAGGAGATACCTTTTTACAAGGTTCAGCATCGAATTGTTTTAGCAGGCAACGGCCGGATAGACCCAACAAAAATCTCCGACTATATCGCTGATGGCGGATACAAAGCGATTGCAAAGGTATTGTCCTCAATGACACCTGAAGAGGTGATTGAGGAAATAGAAGTAGCCGGACTAAGGGGGCGCGGCGGCGGTGGCTTTCCAACTGCACGGAAATGGCGTTCCTGCCGAAATGCTCCGGGCCGGCCCAAATTTGTCATCTGCAACGGTGACGAGGGTGACCCGGGAGCCTTTATGGACCGCTCCATCATGGAGGGAAATCCTCACTCCGTCATAGAGGGCATGCTCATCGGCGCCTATGCTATTGGTTCGGAACACGGCTACATGTATGTCCGTAACGAATATCCCCTGGCCATTGAGCATTTGAAAACAGCTATCTCGCAAGCCCGGGAAATGGGACTGCTGGGCCGCAACATCCTCAATAGCTCGTTTTCTTTCGATATCCGGATCAATCGCGGCGGCGGAGCATTTGTCTGCGGGGAATCCACCGCCCTGATGGCCTCTCTGGAAGGCTGCTCGGGCGAACCCAGGGCAAAGTATGTCCACACTGTCGAAAGCGGTCTTCAAAGTAAGCCCACAAACCTTAACAATGTAGAGACATGGGCCAATGTCCCGCAGATCATAAATCGTGGCGGCAAGTGGTTTGCCGGCATTGGAACGGAAAAATCGAAAGGAACAAAGGTCTTCAGTCTGGTTGGAAAGGTATTAAATACCGGGCTTGTGGAAGTTCCGATGGGCCTGACACTAAGACGTATCATAGACGAAATCGGCGGAGGCATGCGTGATGGTAAGCGCTTCAAGGCCGTCCAGACCGGAGGCCCCTCAGGCGGATGCATACCTTCGGAAAACCTCGACACCCGCGTGGACTTCGAAGAACTCACGCAGCTCGGTTCGATGATGGGCTCCGGCGGTATGATCGTCATGGACGAGGATACGTGTATGGTCAGGGTCGCAAGGTACTTCACCGAGTTTCTTCAGAAAGAATCATGTGGTAAATGCACCCCCTGCCGCGAGGGTATATCCCAGATGCTCTACATTCTCGACCGCATAACCGATGCAGAAGGACAGGTTGGTGACATAGAGAGACTTGAAGAACTGGCGGCACTATTAGAGGGGACTGCTTTATGTGCGCTCGGAAAGACCGCCGCGAATCCCGTCATCTCTACGATACGCTATTTCCGGGACGAATACGATGCTCATATCCGTGACCGGCGGTGTCCGGCCAAAGAATGTCGCGGCCTCTTCCGTTACGAGATTGATGAAGAGGCCTGCAAGGCGTGTGGAATCTGCCTGAAACATTGCCCGGTAGATGCTATCACCGGCGAAAAGAAAGTTCCGCATGTGATTAACCAGGAAATATGTACGCTCTGCGGTATGTGTTGGGAAAAATGTCCTTTCACCGCCGTCTTAAAAGTATAAAGAAAGGTAAGCCAGTGCCAACAGTAACCATAGATGGACATAAAGTAAAGGTTCAAAAAGATGCGACCGTTCTCGATGCCGCAAAAAAGGCCGATATCTGGATTCCGACTCTTTGTTTTCACCCGGCCCTTTCACCAGATGCGGCATGTCGGCTGTGTATGGTGGAGCTTGACCGGGGCGAATGGAGACAGCTTATCACTGCTTGTAATTACCCTGTAAGGAAGGACATAGTCGTTTACGTTTCCAGCGAGCGGGCTCAACAGGCCCGTCGCGGAGTTATGGAACTATTGCTTGCAAGGGCGCCGGAGAGTGAAGAGCTCAAAGCATTGGCAGCACGTATAGGTGTCAAAGAAACGCATTACCCAACAGTTACAGAGTGTCAGCGAAATTGCATTCTTTGCGGCTTGTGTGTTAAGGTTTGTGAAGAGATAATCGGGCAGTCCGCTATCGGATTTGCCGGACGCGGTGTCGAACGCTCCGTCGCGGCGCCATTGCGGCAGCCATCCGAAGACTGTATTGGCTGCGGGGCATGTGTCGCTGTTTGCCCTGTGGGCACAATCAAAATGAGGATTCATAAAACCGAGCAGGAGGTGGAGATATCTCCATTCAAGTCACGGGCGAAATATATTGCATGCGAGGAGTGCGGAGAACCTGTTGTCAGCGCGCAGGTAAACGAACGGGTTCTGGAAATGGTAAAGGGTAATATAGAAGGTTTTCTCAAACATTGGCGTCTCTGTCCGAAATGCCGAAGATCAAGAACCGCCGTACGATTCCAGGAAGTCACCGGCTGCGAAAAGGATTGAAAGGCCGGCAGTCAAAACCGGTACAATTACCGTCATCATCATACCATACGCTTGCCGCACTGGTCGGCGAATCATTAGATACTTTAGTTGGACATGTGACAAGCCGTATCCACAAACAGAACAACTATTAAGATCAACTATTTGGCGCTAATAATCTTTAAAGCTTTTCATCCACTCCGGCCAGTCACTCGGCAGGACACCTCCGGCCTGGGTCCATGGTCCGGCCGTGTTATACTTACGGCTCCACTTCAACGCCCACAACTCTTTGAGACCCACTTTCCTCGCTGAGAAATCCAGAAAAAGACAGCTCACGAATCCATTGTGCCGGTTAAGACAAATACGACCCATATTGTCACCCTGCCACTGCTCACCATCAAAAGCCGGAGGCGTATCGGTGCTATTCGGCCAGAAGTTGTACCGTTGACCGCCTAAGAACAGCGGGACATAACCCGCCCCTTTAACATTGGGACCCTTCCAGTTATTACTTACGTTACGGACTTCAGGCTCCGGATTATTACAAAAGCCATTTATTCCATAGCTGCCTTTAAGAGGTGCAAGCCATCCATCCTGCTGCCAGTAACCCCATGCTGAAGTCGAGCCGCGATATGTCCCCTCAAGCCCCGTAGCATTGCCCGCCTCATCAAACCACGGCTGAGTGGCATTCGGGCAGCAGCAAAAATCGCTGTTATACTTGTGATACGAATCCATCGCCCTGCACCAGCGATTATTGCCGGTACCCTTGCTGGTACCTTCAAAGCCCTCCATGAAATAACCGTCGTATTCCTCCGCGTACATCGAAAACCACAAGCTCCACTGTTTAAGCAGCGACAAACACGCCACCGTCTTTCCCTGTTTCTTAACTCGCTGAAGTGCAGGCATCAGGATAGCCATCAGTAACGCAATGATAGCGATTACCACTAAAAGCTCTATTAACGTAAAGCCGTTTCGTCTGTTCATCATTCTCTTTCAAAAATAGACAAAGCGTTTCACTGCTATGCTTTTATACCATAATTATAACACAATCAGTCATCGCAGTGCAAGCTATTGGCTGATTTGATAATGTCGAGTATTATGTGTAAGTTTTATTTTGTGCCATCAAAGGAGTTGTCCGAAACCCGGGAAAGAGATAAAATGCTCTCCTATAGAGCGTTCTGATGACCCGGAACTCGGAAAACATAGTTCTTACTTGCAGGATAAACGTGTTCGGAGGAAATACACATGGATAAGACAGACACACGGATTAAACAGGCCATAAAGCACACAGCTCTCAGACTGACTATATTCATTCTGTGCTTTGTAATTGTAGAGACAATATTCAGCATCGAATGCCTCGCAGGGGAACTGCCGGAATGGGCGGGCAAAATTCGGAAGGACCATCCCCGGCTGTTTTTTAATTCCGATACCTGGCCAAAAGTTCGACAGCGTGCGCTCGGGCCGGAAAGACAGTGGTATAACTATATAAAGGGACACGTGGATAATCTCCTCAAGCGAACAGGTGACACCGACGCGCTCGACACAAAGGAATACGGCCAGGAGGCGGCGTGGGCGGCTTTTGTGTATAGAGTGACACAAGAGCGGCAGTATCTCGATCTATCCAAAAAATGCCTCGATGCAAGCCTGCGGTTTTATGATGAGTGCTTCAACCAGAAAAAAAGCGTGAATTGGTACTCGACTTCGCGAGTGCATGCGACATTAGCGTGGGACTGGCTCTATAATGACCTGTCGGAAACTGAACGGCGGGATTACATGTCGAGGTTTGTGCAGGCGATTGATAGAGTGTTGAAAGCCAGGCCGACCATCTATCGTGAAAATATGAGCGGATATAGTACAGGGTTCTACGGTGTAAGGAATTGTCAGTGGTTTATAGGATGTACAGCATTCGGAACATCAATAGAAGAAGACAAAGTAAACGAGTGGCTTCTGTGGGGAAGAAATGAAAACATGAAGCTGCTGGAACACAGGCGCACGGCTTGTGGTGACGACGGCGGAGGAGCATCGGCAACGCTGGGATACGTCCTGGGCGCATACCCCTGGGCGGAACAGAACTTCTTCTATACATGGCTCTCAAGTACGGGGGAAAACATCGCGCCGAATTGGCCTCACAGTGCCTGGCTGGCTAATTATGTTATATGGAACTGGATAGAATCGGATAGTGCGCCGTTGGAATTCGGATACGGTGACAGGCCTCATACGAAAAACGAAATGCCAACGAGCCAGTTATACACCCATATGGCAAATATTCGCCATTTGTATTCGAGACAGCGGCCGAAGGAGGCGGCCCTGGCGAAATACTTGCAGCAAATGGTACCTCAGAAGCGATACAGCAGCACTTGGTTCATTTATCCGTTTCTCCTTACCGGCAAAGATAATACATCTCAGGCATTCGCTCCTGATAGCCTTCCGAAGGCGAGACACTTCGAGAATATGGGACAAATCATAATGCGCAGCGGCACAGGATCCGATGATACATACTGTATGTTCTCATGCGGCGGAATACTGGCCCAGCACAGGCATTACGATGCGCTGAATTTCGTGATTTATCATAAAGGATTTTTAGCGCTGGATTCTGGGACGCGTTATAAAGAGTTCGACAACGGTGAGCATCTCGCGAACTACTACGCGCAGACGGTGGCGCATAATTGCGTTGTTGTCCACCAGGAGGGTGAACCGCCGGCCAGATATTGGGGAGGGACGGTCGTCGGAAATCACGGAGGACAGCACAGGCAGTTGGGTTCGGTAGTAAAGGCCTTTGAGACAAACGATGATTATGTGTACGTTGCAGGGGATTCGACGGCGTGCTATCAGCACGGATTGGTAAAGAGACCGGGACGCTCGGATTTGAAGGAGAAATGCGAGCTGGTGACACGGCAGATTGTATTTCTGATGCCGAATCATTTCGTGATTTTCGACCGGGTTATATCAACGGACGCGGATTATCGCAAGGACTGGCTCCTGCATACTGCTTATGAGCCGCAGATACGCGGCAAGACCATTATGGCCGACCACGCTCAGGGAAGAATGCTGTGCAGGACGATGTTGCCGAAAGATGCCGTATTACGCTCTGTAGGTGGCCCGGGCAGGGAATTTTTGGCTGCGGGCAAGAACTGGGATATCGTGCGGGACGGACTTACCGATGAGAGTCTGGCTCTTATGGGGCAGTGGAGGCTCGAAGTTACGCCGGGAAATGCGAGGCAAAAAGACATCTTCTTACACGTTATACAGGTCTCAGGACAGGACCTCAAACAAATGGACGAAGTAAAACTGATAGAAGAAGAAGGCAGATGCGGCGTGACGGTTAAGTCAGCCAAACAGGTATGGGATGTTACGTTCAACTCCGACGGACCGTTAGGCGGGCACATCAGCCGCTCTGGCCAGGGCGGAAGGATTAGTCGCAATTTGGCTGCGGAAGTGCAAAAGCAGGTGGGGATAGAGGCTCAGGCATATCCTGCGATGACTTACGAGCAGGCTAAAGCCAGAATACCGGATAGGGAGCTGCCCGATTTCTGGGTCGGAGATATGGAGAAACTTTACAAGCAATTGGAAGAAGTCAGCAACGGCCTGGTGAAGAAAATTGCTGATACACCCGGCGGGCGACCGGTACACATGGTAAGCTTCGGAAACCGCGAGCAAGTCACACAAAAGGCAAATTATAACTCGGCAATCGGAGGTAGAGATCCGTCGGCATACATGGATAAGGAAGCAAGATATAAACCCGTGATTCTTTTCGTCGGGCCTGTGCATGGGCACGAAGTGGAAGCTCTCACTGGATTAGCGAATCTCATAAGCATTATGGATACGGGATACGATTTGCGAAAAAGGCAGCAGTCTGAATTGCGGAAACTGGGGAAAAAGTGTCGGTTGCTGATAATACCAGCCGGTAATCCCGATGGGACTGCCCGCCTCAAGCCGCAGGCGCTGCAGGGGATGGGACTTGATGATGTGAGGTTCTGGGGACAGGGCACATGGAGCGATGACACATTTTGCGGCTGGCCCGAAAGCAAAAGACAACACCCGATGGTTGGAGACAATACCGGATTTTTGGGTTGTTATTTCAACGATGCCGGTATCAATCCGATGCACGATGAATTCTTCGAGCCGATGGGCCCCGAAGCGCCGGCTATCCTGAAAGTGGCAAGAGAAGAAGGCGCGGACCTGGCTGTGTCACTTCATAGCCATTCAAGCAAGCCTGCCTTGCTGAGACCGGCTTATGTCACTATGGAAAAGCAGGAGGACATACGGAAGCTGGCTGAAGAGTGCTATGCGATTCTCAAAAAACAAGGCCTGCCTTATGGGGGCATATTTACATCTAAAGCTGATGGCGGAAAGAATCCTTCACCATTCAATCTTACCAGCGCAATACATCACGTCTGCGGAGCAAGCAGCTTCACCTTCGAGTGCCCGCATGGATTGGATAGTGCCGAGGCATGCAAAGTGGGCTTGGAAGAGATTCTGGACATTCAACTCTCGCTGTACGAGGCAATGATGCGGCACGAACTTTCTAAAAAGGGATTGACAGTCAACTGAGCTACGGAAGATCCAGTTCCGCAACCGATGTAAAGTATCGATGCCACTTGTAACGACAGACTTTCTCCAGTGAAATGCGCTGCACGTGCGCATCCTTGAACAGGATATTGATCCCTCTTCCATGGCGTTCAAGAAGAATACGGGTAAGCTGGTTGGGACTCATCCGATAGGGAGCGCCGGGAATTCCCGATCCCTTCAAGTCAAGGAACTGGTTTGTTTCGGCCACGTGAGGATTGTCCGGCCACGCATCTACCCATCCCCCGTCGCTTATCAATGGGCTTTCAACCCGCGCGTCATCATACTTGAAGTAATAGTTCCTGACACGTTCCGCCGAGTACGCCGATTTGCGCTCCGAGCTGAGGTTCTGCATCCAGCCG
>JAVVFI010000106.1:0-13698 GCA_032250555.1 Sedimentisphaerales bacterium | reverse complement strand
ATGACTCATGGTGGCAAGGAACTGGCTTTTGGATGTATTGGCCATCTTGGCTTGTACCATTGCCTCTCTCAAAGCCTGCTCAGTGTGTTTGCGTTTGGTGATGTCCTGGATTGCCAAAACGACATGCCTGTTACCATCTATATTTGCCGGCTCGGCGCTAATCTCCAACCAGGGGTTAGCTTCCTTTCCGTCAATCAAAAGCGCAGCTTGAATTTCGACGCCGCGATTAGCCTGCCATGAACTCAATACGCCCTCGAAAAGATTACGAATAGGGCACTGTGAACAAAAAGGCCCATTACCGCATCCATCAGCCTGTTCGGATGCGTGGATGCATGCCAATCCTTCGCCGGGTTGTCTGTTGATGATCTCTGAGAAGTCACGGTGTACCAGTTTTGCTAACACATCATTTACGCGTTTGACAAAGCCCTGGTCATCGACCAACATCATTCCGAGAGGGGCAGCATCAAATATTGCCTCCAGGTTTTTCTGCTTTCGGTCAAGAGTTTCGTAAAGCTGCTTGCGCTCGGTTATATCGCGAACTATTGTCAGAGTATGAAGCTTTCCCTGATAATTCCAGGGTATACAATGCACCTCCACTTCAAACACGCTGCCATCTTTACGTACATCCCTGCCTTCGCATTGAAAGGTTTTTCCTGCTTTTACCGTTTCAATAAACTGCTCGTATAGATTGTGTGAGTCGCAATCAATCCAGTGTTTTGGACTCATTGCGTCAAATTCTTCAGTTGAATAACCATGCATTTTAGCAAAAGCCTGATTAACCTTAACTACCTGGCCATCCATAGTGCCGATTCTGATGCCATCGGTAGTAGCCTCGAAGATACCACGGTACTGCTCTTCACTGGTCCTCAGCGCCTCCTCAACTGTGGTTACATGCTTTAACATTTTGTTCAGGTTGTTTCCCAGCCGACCCAATTCATCAGAACCATTTATGGATGTACGTACTGAAAAGTCTTGTTTTTCGATTATTTCGTCAATACTTTTACTAATGCCGGCCAATCGCACAAGTATCGTCTTTTTCACTACCCAATATATTACGAAGATTATGATGGCGCCTGACAACAAGATAGAAAGATGCGAGAACCTTGTTGCAGTTCTGCCCTTTGCGATAATAGTGGCAGGAACATCAACTGTTATCAATATTGCAGGCTCACCGGTTACATCAGACTCGATCCCATAAATGCGAAGAAAGTCATTATCATATTGTTCTATCACGTATGGTCGGTCTTTTGATATCTGCCCGAGAATGTGTTTACTTTTTTCTTTATCGCTAACGTCCTTAATGGCCTCAACTCTAAATTTGGTTGATAAGTCCCTGGAAAAATTTTCAATCATGTTCTTGTCTAAGAAACGCCCCATGATTAAAGTTCCACGGATTGGCCCTTGCCCCTCACTGGTAAGAATGGGCTTCGAACTAATCAACATAGGTCCTTGCTCTGTCAGATATAGTCCATCAATGGAGCTTTCGGTAGAGTTATGCTTCAACAGCATATGATCCTTGCCAAAAGACAATTTGGGAAATTCTTTTCTTTCGACATAAGTTTCATTTTGCAGGTCGTAGATCTTCCCCCATATTACTTCTCCCTCAATATTGCACATATATAGAAGGTTCAATTTGATTAATGTAAATGTTGATTCAATGAGATTTGATTCTATATAATTGCTGTTTTTATCCTGGGCGAATAGATAAGTATCGTCCCATACCGACCAGTCTGCGCATAAATCACCAAGAGAATTTGTTTGGTTCTGAATAGCATATCTAAAGCGTTCAATATATTTTTGTGCTTCTGTCCGCTGAAGAGATGTAAAACTTGGCAAAATAACCAATCGTTCAATCCCGCACTGTACAACTGAATAAAGAACGATAACACAAAGCAAAATCAGTATAATCTTTTTTCTAATGGACATTACTAACAAACCTCGTCGTGATTATCACCTATAGCTTCAGAATTTGTGCCTGTTATTACCCCCCAAATTCTCGGTATTTCGAAACACAGATTTCGATTATACATATCGGCCAAAATTCTATGTGAATAAACCGCGTTTTTCACCCCTCTATGGTGTTATTTTGGCGATCCGACATTCTTGCATTTTTGGATAGTCCGAAAAAGTACATAATTTAATAATAGACATCACAATCTGCCGATAATATATGGCTGAAACCGCCATAAAATCAGGAAAGGTACAGGAAATGCTGATAAACATATGGTGTAGGAAAAGTAAAGATTCCTTTCTATTATCTCATCAGGTGAAAAATGAGCTAATAAGATAGAAAAAAAAGACAGATGTACGGGGAAAACTTACCAATGGAGCCTTCCATATTAGGCTTTGACTCGGAAGATATAGGCTCATTGGAACTGGTCAGAACAGAGAGGCTTAGTGCTTGCCATAGTTCATCTCTGTTCCGCTGCGCTGGGCCATGATATATGCTTCCAAAGCCCGCATACGGGGGTCATCTGGTTTGAGATGTTCACCGCGTACCGGGTTGTCGATGCACCAGTTTATCATATCGCGCAACAACACTACCCGGCCCAACTGAGTTTGAAATTTGGGATATGTTTCCGGGTGGGTATTAGCAGCATGGGGATGGCACATATCGCACGATACTGAAACGGAACTCTTCAACAAATCAGCGCTGTGGAAGATTCGTGAACCTTCGAGGACGAACTTTTCGGTTTCCTGAGTCCAGGTTAGAAGGTCGCGTTCTGTTGGCCTGCCATAGGTATTTCCCTCGCCTTGGCCGTCCTGTAGCAATGAGGAATTGTCGGCGGGAGGTTTGAGCTCATGTCGCAGCTTTTCTTCGGTCATCCAGTCTCGATCCGGGTGGTCACGAGTCCACTGGTCCATGAGGGCATCGGCAAGGGGCTGTCCGATGGTGTCTTGAGCTACTTCAATTTTGCCTTGTCCGTCACATGTTGTGAGTGTGTCCTCCTGCCTGCACGCAGCAAACATTATGATTACTGAAAGACAGATTGTGGAAATCAGAATGAATTTGAAATTAGCAAAGGTAGATTTATTTTGCATGACTATCTCCTTGAAGGTACTAATAACTGGCGCGATTCGGTTGTAACGGGATGCTTTGGGTGCCCCAACTTGCAGTATAATCTTTGGCGACCATGATTAGCTTGCGGTTCCACAGATTATAAATCTTATCGACCAGCCCGTCCGGATGCACATGGATCTGGCCGTCACCGCATCCATCGTTTGGATTAAAGGGGTCCGGACGATTCATCTCGATAGTCAATTCCGGCATCCCTTCCGGGGCATAGGGCCACGGCCAGGCGGTAGAAAGCAGACCATGGAAATGAATATTGCCGATTCGATTCGTCAGGATCTGATGAGTATGACCATGGATGACAACAACCCGCTCAAAGCGTTTCAGGATGGCCTGCACTTCTTCTGCATCATCGGTCCAGAAATTCCACTTTTTGTATAGTTTATAGAGAGGCGAGTGGGAGAAGACAATAATTGGTGCGTCATTTGAATAGCTGTCTAAATCATTCTTTAGCCACTCCCGCTGCTGTCTGCCAACCGAGAACGGACTTTGCATTCCGTTGTCCAAGCCGGCCACTGTCATCATTCGCTCCATTGGTGTCAATCCGCGTTTTGTCCAAAAGTCACGCTCAACGACACTATTGAGGGTCACAAAATGAATTCCCTTGTGGTTCCATGAGTAAGTCGGTTTCCCGAAGAGTTCTCGCCACTTCTGGCCAAGGTCAAGATACCAATCATGTTCCCCAACCATCATTCTCAAGGGCGCCTTTACGTTCTTGAGGATCTGGGCACCGAGTTCGAGCTCTTTTGACTGACCGAGTTGGGCCAGATCGCCACCGTAAAAAACGAAATCAGGTTGAGGATCCAGGTTATTGACATCCTCGACGGCGCGTAAAAGCGCGCGGACAAAACGGTCGTTGATTTTCTTCTCGTAAAGATGTGAGTCGGATATATAGGCAAAACGAAAAGATGGATTGCTGTTTGATGAGGCAGCCTGCCCGATGCTGACCGGGCAGAACGAATGAGATGGAAGCAGGCCGGTTGCTGCGGCTGCTCCCATAGCTGCCGCCGATACCTTTAGAAAAGAACGTCTGTCCAGATTCTTAAGGCCTTGAAAGAACTCCTGGCGTTCCTGCATATATTTTGTTTCTATACTCTTAATCCTGGGTTTCATGAGTAACTCCTTCTTACTACACGGTCGTTAACTCTTAATTAATCTATTTCTCGAATGCAATCTTTTTACGGAAAGCCATGTCATCATCTTTCAAGGGACGTTTTTTTTGGGCCTGTGCTTTCTGGCGTTTAAGTTGCTGTTGGTTCTCCTGGGCGAATCGGTAGTCGGTAAGGCTGAACAGAAATGCGACAATACTATTTATCTCGTCTTCGGTCAGTGCCAGCGGTTCCATTCCACCGTCAAGGAATAAATTAGCTTCACCGCCCTTGTTGTAGTGGTCCATTACATCCCAAAGTGTCTCCACTGTCCCATCGTGCATATAGGGCGGCGTAATTCCGATATTTAACAGAAGCGGCGTCCTAAATGCTCCGATATCCGAGCGGTTCTTTGTAATTAAGAACCTGCCCAGCTCACTCATATCTGTTGAAAGCGCCAGTTCGTCGAGCTTCTGCTCTGACGGGTCTTCTTCCAGGGCCTTCAAGCCTTGTTTGGTGAGAGCCTCGAAATCCTGATGCCGGGCGGAAACCCCGACATTATGAAAACGATTGTCGGTCCCCAGAGGATTCGACGGGTTCATGGGATGGCAGGTCACACAGCGTGCCTTTTCGTTATAAAGCTTCCAGCCCTGTTTTGCTTCTGAAGAAATCGCATTTTCATCTCCGTTGAGAAAACGTCGGAAGGGTGAGTCCATGAAAATCAGTGTTCGCTCGAAGGAAGCAATAGCTCTACCGATATCATCGTAATTAACCTGGCGTCCATAGGCTTTTTGGAAAGCTGCCTGATACTCAGCATCATCTTTGATGGCATTCACTGCGGCTTGTCCGTCGGGCATACCCATCTCAATGGGATTTATAATAGGCATCTTTGCCTGGTGATCCAGAGTTGGTGAACGGCCGTCAAGAAAAACCGTCTGCAATAATGCAACATTCAGCGTTGTTGGGGCATTACGCTTACCAAACTGTTCCTTGATACCTTCAGAAACTGCGAGCTGATCGGTGAATCCCCGTGTTACATCATGGCAGGTGGCACACGAGACTGTGCCGTCGGCTGATAATCGTTTATCAAAGTAGAGTTTATGTCCTAATGATACTCGCTCCGGAGTAAGCTCGTTGTCCTGTGGGATAAACGCTTGCCAGATAACCGAATCGAAACCTGGTGGAGCTTTGCTGACATCTACAGGTGGCTGGAGCTGATTTAGCTGTTTGATCTGATACTCCATTTGAGCTGCTCCATGGTCATCTTTCGGCACCTGTGCGCAAACCGCTACCCCTGTGTTCCAAAGGATAAGCAAAACAATCCCGAACAATTTGATGATGGAGACCATAGGCGCACAACTACTGGAAACAAACTTTTTGGTATGCATTTTTAATATCCTCTGTTAAAAGAATCCACAATAATAATGATTTTCGTACTCTCTAACAATTATGTCAATGAAAAAGCACAAAATTTTTCTGCTGGTTATATTTTGCTCAGCTGCAGAGGATACCTTAATCACCCAAATTTCATTGTTTGTAAATGCTTTCCTAATCTACCTTTACTTTTAACATGGTTTTTGAGGATGCACTCTAATCTCAATGTGGAATTTTTTTAGTTCTGTCTCAAAAAAGAGCAGGGCCTATACCAAATTGGTATAGGCCCCGAATTTACAAAACTGCAATGTTAACTATTCAATTTTCACTGCTGGTCCCTACTTAGGGTGTCGGCGGATATAGACGAATATCGTCGAAGAAAACCTTTCCTGCACCACCGGTCGTAGGATTGCTCCTGTTACCAAAGCCAAGAGTAATCGTATTGACATTGGTAAGGTTTACTCCCTGATCGGCAAAGGCCTGCAGATCGATTCTCCATTCGGTCCAGGTATCAGCTAATGCGGCCTTAGGATTATCATTATCTACACTTGCAGTTCCATTGAGAGTAACATACATCGTTTCAGGAGCGTTGGCCGCATCACCTATGTACCAGATTACCAGTGTGCTCACTCCTTCACTTGTCCAGTCACGATTGGAAGTCAATGTCAAAGTCGCTTCGGATTTACCGACCGCATTATCATATGCAAGCGGCATCGACTGACCACCACTATGGACGATAGTTTGCTCGGCAAATGGTGGATCAAAGTTACCAACGACAGAGCCATTTATGGCCGGGTTGTCGAATCCATCTATCCATGCAAGATATATCCTATTGCTTCCGGGATCACCTTCATTAATATCATTGTAGCTCTCGAAGTCCTCTACGAGCAGGTAGTCCGGCACTGTGAACTTCCAGATCATTCCGGTTTGCACGGTTCCGTCACCCTCGACCTCATCGATACGCCAGAAGTAATCGCCACCGCCTAACTCAACAAGCCCGGCCAGAGACAGACTAGTTCCGGCCTGATTGCCCTGGAATTCAGGTGAGTCTTGGGTAGCGGCAGCGACAGTGTTTCTATCAGTACCGAAGTACACATTATGAGAGGAGGCGGTATCGCCCGCCGACCAACTAAGTGAACTTATATTACGAATATCCACAACCGCATCGCGTTCCGGAATGGGACTGCCGGCAAGCTTCGTATTGCCAAGCATTACCTGCTGAATCTCTTCGAGGGTCAAAACTATGTCATAGATCCGTGCGTCGTCCATTACACCGATGAAGCCGGAAGTGTGGTAGGGAGATTTACCAATCCTTACCGCTCCCCCGGTGTCCGTATCAATTGTTGTTTCCTGTGAAGCAAGAGTGGCTTCTGGTTGGCCGTCTACGTAAAGCAGAGTATCAACCACGTCCGGTGTTCCATCGTCTTCAAATGTAACTGCTACGTGATGCCATTGACCATCGGCGATGTTTGTTACACCGTAGTGATACCCGCCGTTGACTTCTATACGCAGGCCACCTGTAGCATCTGAACGCATTCTCCATTTATTGCCGGTTGTATTCAGACCCCAGGACATAATCGTTCGGTTGTTATCCGAAGTTTTAATCCATGCACATAGGGTTCGAGGAGCCGTTCCTGTAATACCAGGATAGCCGGCTACTTCAACATAGTCGTTGGCGCCGAACATTAATCCAGTGCCCTGAAAACCATCGACCCACTGGGCGTCGCCATTGATAGTTCCATGATTTCCATGCCCGGACATGTCCACTGCTGTAGCGCCTTCGGCTTCGTCCAGTGACCACCAAAGGGTTAGATTCGGATTCGTGACCTGGACATCCGGAACGGTTGAGAAGCTCCAGACATCACCCTTATGGGTAATACCGGCTGCAAACTCATCGATACGCCAATAGTAGGTCTTATTAGATTCGAGTGTAGCGGGACTGTAGGTTGCATCTGTAAGCATCTGGCCGCCTTCGGCATTACTCACATCGTCGAAATTATCTCCGAAATGGACATAGTGGAAACTTGCTCCCATCCCGGCCGCCCAATTGAGACTCACATCCGTCAAAACATATTTACCGCCATCAGCTGGACTGGGATTGTAGGCCTTTTCGGGCTGTACCCAGAAACTCCAGACATCACCCTTCCACGGGCTGTTCGGCTCAGCGTCATTAACTTCATCGATGCGCCAGTAGTAAGTTGTTCCCGGTACAAGGCCGTCCGGGTAAGGCATGCCTGGAAAGCCTACAATCAATTCAGTTCCGGCCTGATTACCAAGGAAAGCACTTTCAGATCCACTGTTTACATCTTCAAAATTATCACTTATATATACATCGTGTGAGAGAGCAAAGCCTCCCGGTTTCCATGTAAGGCTCGTCCATGTGTCGGTATAAATGGTACCATCAGCAGGTTCAGGACCAAAAGAATAAGGAAATATCTTACCTTCCATAGCGACCAGAAGTTCTGCTTCCGAGATTGCATGGTCATACACTCGAAATTCATCAACAGTACCGGCAAAGGTATTGCTGTCATTTCTGTTCTGACCTAAGCGGAATTGGTTGATGATCGAATCGTTGAGGGTTCCCTCGTTGGTTAATTCGCCGTTGTAGTATAGTTTTGCGGCTGTGCCTTCGGCGATTAGCGCAAGATGAACCCAGTCCAGGCTGGCAGTGCCGAATAACAATCCACTGGGATTAACCCGATAGATACCCGGGTCACCGCCTTCGACATCAATCTGGAAGCCTGCGGAGTTCGGGAAGTGGCCGCTAAATGGGCTGCTGTAATTGTCCTGCCCCAAAGTTGTTGCTTTTACCCAGAATGTTATACTAAAAGCAGGCCAGGCTGTTGCTTCTTCAAGGGAATACAATACATTATCATCGTCGCCATCGAATTCAAGCGCACCACCGCCGCCATGACCATCTACCCACTGTGGGTCGCCAATGAATTCACCATCATAACCATTGCCGGAGCTATCATAAGCAGTAGTACCGGAACCCTCGTCAAGCCTCCAGTGAGCCACCAGGTCAGCTGAGGCATTGGCTGCCAAACTCAAAACCAAAACAAGAGAGACAAAATAAAACAATTTCTTACACATAAAACAGACCTCCTTAAAAAGGTTAAAGTCATTATGCTTTGGCCACACACCAAAAAATAAATTTTTCAAATTACGGCGCCGGTCGATAAAGACGAATATCGTCGAAGAAGACCGTGCCGGTACCGCCGGCCACAGGATTGCTCCTGTTACCAAAACCAATAGTAATCGTATTGACATTGCTAAGGTTCACGCCCTGGTCTGCAAACATCTGCAGGTCGATTCGCCATTCGGTCCATTCTTCAGCCAGTACTGCATCAGGATTATCATTATCAACGCCTGCGGTGCCGTTTAGAATAACATACATAGTTTCGGGAGCATTAGCCGCATTGCCGTAATACCAAATTACCAGGGTGCCGACATCATTTTCTGTCCAATCACGCGGGTATGTCAATGTCAAAGTAGCTTCAGATTTCCCGACAGCGTTGTCGTAGGCAAGCGGCATCGACTGGGAACCACTGTGAACGATAGTTCGCTCGGCAAATGGAGGATCAAAATTTCCGACGACAGAACCGTTTATGGCCGGATTGTCGAATCCATCTATCCAGGCAAGATAAATCCTATTGCTTTCGGGTTCATTCTCATTAAGGTCGTTGTAGGACTCAAAATCATCGACTACAATGAAGTCGGCCACTGTAAAGGTCCATATTCTGCCTTTGCTGACAGTTCCGTCAGTATTGGCCTCATCGATTCGCCAGTAGTATGGTCCCCCGCCCCACTCGACATCCCCAGTGGTGTTAAAAGACGTACTACCCTGCCTGCCTCGATATACGCCGGAAGTATCGGAGACATCTGCATTACTCACAGCGTCTTTATCGATACCGAAATACACATCGTGCTCAGAAGCGTTATCTCCGGGCGACCAGCTTAGTGAGCCTGCATCTCTGAGGTTAAGTAAAGAACCATTAGTCGGGCTGGGAAGCCAGGCAAGCATCGGATCCCCTCGCATTACAAGCTGAATTTCCTCTTGTGTCAGGGAACGATTGTAAACACGAAATTCGTCAACTGAACCATCGAACCAGTTATCTTCGGCTCTGTTGACACCTATCGCGAACTTGTTGGCTACGAGGTCGTCATCGGCAGGGTTAAAGGTTCCGGCATATTCGCCGTTGTAGTAAGCTGTTGCGATAATACCATCATAGGCTACCGCGAGGTGGACCCAATTCAGCGAAGCCGAGCCCATAACCTCATCAACATCTGCGTGATATTGGTAGTTGTTCAAAGCATCAAAAGAGAACTGGAAGCCGCCTGCGGTGGTTTCATTTGTGGAGCATATGGAGCTGTTGTTGGATTGGAACAGCTCATCAGCTTTAGCCCAGATGGTTAACGTAAATGCCGTCCAGGTCTCGTCTGCAAAGCGGGATATCACGCTTTCGCCGGTTCCATCGAAGTTTAAGGCAGCGCCGTCATATCCATCCACTACCCACTTTGGTTCACCAATGAAATCACCATGATTGCCATGGCCTGACCAGTCGAGGGCACGAGTGCCCGAACCTTCCTCGAGCGTCCACCAGCAAATCAAGTTCGGATCGGTAACAGGTATATCGGGCATCGTTTTGAAGCTCCAGACGTTGCCTTTGATGGTTTGAGAACCATCAAACTCATCGACTCGCCAGTAGTAAGTCTTATCCAACTCAAGAGCGGCAGGCGTATAAGTTGCTTCAGCATTTGGCAATGCTCCTGCAGCACTATTCACATCATCAAAATTGTCGCTGAAGTACACATGGTGTATTTTTGAACCGAAACCACCCGTCCAGCTAAGCTCCGCCTCCGTTTCGATAAATTTGGCGCCATCAGCGGGATCAGGATTATAAGCTGTCATTGGGGGAACTGTAAAGCTCCAGACATCGCCCTTCCACGGACTATTGGGTTCGGCTTCATTAACTTCATCGATCCTCCAATAGTAAGTTGTGCCCGGAACAAGACCTTCCGGCACTGCAAATCCCGGAAAACCGGCAATAAATTCAGTTGTGGTCTGATTACCCTGGAATACACTTTCGGCGCCGTCATTTACATCGTCAAAATTCTCACCGAAATAAACATCATGTGAGGCTGCAAGACCTCCAGCCCTCCAGGCAAGGTTTATCCATGTGTCCTCAACCAAAGCCGCATCGGCTGGCGATGGGCTGGAAGGGTAAGGCCATACTTTACCCGCAAAACCACTCAACTCGACTTGTGTCAGCGCAGCATTGATGATCCAAATCTCGTCAACCGTGCCTTCGAAGTAATTGCCGCCACCCGTTACATTACCGTCATGAAGTTTAGTTTGTGAATTGGCATACCCGATGCCATTATCATTCGACCGACTCCTCAATTCCGCGCCTGGTCCCGTGCCGATCAGAACTCCATCCATCCACATTTCAAACTTGTCGTCTTCCTGACCCGCGCCACCATCTCTCAGGACCATGGCAACGGCATACCACGCGTTGGAACTAATCGGTGCAGAGATAAATGTACCTGTCCATTCCGGTGTATAATCGCTCAAGTTCCATCCTCCGACATAGACTAAGCCTTCATGGACATATATGGAGACTCCGCGGGTTGTGCCGCCTTCATCAAATATAACCTGTTTCTCCGGTTTGTCGACATCAGCGCATTTGAATATTGCAACCACCGTATGATTCTGGTGAGTACTTAGGTTGATTGTAGCTGCGTCCGGGATATGAACGCCATCATCGACTCCATTGAACTGTAACGCCTTGCCCTTGAGGCCATCAACGACCTGGGGATTTCCAACAAGATTGGCCGTATTGCTGTTGGCTGATTCATCCGGTACATCAGTACTGACATTTTCAAACAGGTACACATTACCGTCGGTAATGGAACCCGGGTCGAACTGGGCCAAGGCATTACCGGTTATGTTCAGAACCAAAACAATAGAGACAAAATAAAACAATTTCTTACACATAATAATCCTCCTTAAAAAGATTAAAATAATGAAAAATTATGTTTTGCCTGCACACCATTACACTTATGTATTCGAGAAGTATATATATGAGGATTGTTAGAATTCGTTTTCTTATCAGATTGAGATGAATAACTCCGAAACCTGTCAATCGAAGATCTAACAACCACCTCCTTCCTTATCAAGGTCAACTATGAGCTATTTACTGAAATACGTCAATTTTCACTGCGAGATACAAAGTTTTCACTTGACACTGCGCAGCTTGCTTATTAACCTTAATTAGCTGAAAGTTATGTATAATCAGCCTGGCGAAAGAAAAATATATTGATTCCTATAACTTATTTATATCAAATTAACCGCTTTTGCGTCAAGGGAAATCCCTTGGATTAGATGCGTATTTTTGATAAGATGATACAGTAATTCGCGGCTGTATGGTTTTTTAGCCGTGAAAAGTGTTTATATAGCATTTAACCGATAGTTTAATCGAAGTGAAAAGGAGAACGGTGGACTATGGACAAGATAAAACTTTTTAGGCCTTTCGAAATTAAGATTATCAGCCGCAAAGCAGGAGCAGGTGAAAGAGGTTTTACATTAATCGAACTTCTGGTAGTTATCGCTATCATTGCTGTACTGATGGCTATTCTGATGCCGGCACTTAACCGCGCCCGCTTACAGGGTAAACGGGCTGCCTGCATGGGCAATCTAAAGCAACTTACCTTAGCCTGGATTATGTACGCTGATGAGAATGATGATAAAATACCCTATGCAAATCCTAATTCGGATGGTTGGGTGGAGTGGATTAGCAATCAAAACGCACCTCAACAACAAAAACGCGAAGGTATCAGGGGAGGAACCCTTTATGAATACTGCCCCAATGAGAAGACCTACTGTTGTCCCACCGGGATACGAGGAGAGGTAGTCACCTATGCGATTATGGACGCGATGAACGGTTATTCTGGTCATCCGTGGTCTGATGGGATGACCTTTACAAAAAGGAGTTCGATTAAACAGGGTTCGAAGCGTCTGGTTTTTATTGACGAGGGACGCCTAAGTCCCAATAGTTGGACAATTTGGTACACAGAGCCACGCTGGTGGGACCAAATCACCCGTCGACATGGCCAGGGAACTACGCTTTCCTTTGCAGACGGGCATAGTGATTATTACAAATGGAGCGATTCCCGCACCTTTACGGTTACAGAAGCGGATTACGACGTGTGGCAGGGTACTCTGCGTCTCTCAGTGGACGCGTCCCGACAACCTGGTAACCAAGATTTACACAAAGTACAGAAAGGAGCCTGGGGAAAACTGGGTTATACGCCTACAAATTAATAGGTGTGATTTTATTCAGGGGGAACAAGACCAGCTTATAGTGCTCTTAATGTGATTGTGAATGCATTTTATCAATGACAGCTTCGTATTGTTACAGTGAGCTGTTTTCCTCGTCCTGCCTGCGATCTCTATCTGTAAAATCCTCATCATAGTAAGGGTGTCTGGTTTTATGATTTTTGGCGTACTTTTCAAGAGGCTTTGCCAGCTTTGAGAGACCGGCGAGGACAATAATTGCAATAAGGGTTGATACAACCGCCAGTTCTCTAAAGCCTGCCCCGCAACCCATTCCTATGCTTGCGACAAGCCAGATTGTTGCGGCAGTTGTAAGGCCATGAACCCCGCGTCTATCCTGGATTAATGCACCGGCACCTAAAAAACCAACACCTGTAACAATTTGTGCGGCAATTCTTGAGGTCGAACCATCACCAACAGTCATTCGTTTGGATATAATAGTAAATATTGCTGCGCCAAGGCAGATTAAAAGATTTGTTCGCAGACCGGCGGATTTGCCGCTAAGTTCTCTTTCGAGGCCTATTGCTGCTCCGAGAAAAGTTGCCAAGAGTATATTAAATACATCTTCCTGCCAAAGCATAGCTCTACCTTTCGATTAAAGTTTCTTCAACTTGCATGCCGAAATGCCTACCGGCTTTTTCTATATGTCCGAGTACTTTGTCGCCCTGCTTTAAAGCTGTGACCGAAACCGCTTTTCCATCGGGGCTGACAAGACGGATTGTCTCGGCATTTTGCAGGACCAGGCTTATCGGTTGGCCTTCGGTTTCGGCCTCGATGAGCATTACAGGTCTTTTTTCGATTTTGCTTCTGCCGAGATAAGCGATCTG
>JAVVFI010000105.1:0-13723 GCA_032250555.1 Sedimentisphaerales bacterium | reverse complement strand
CGCCAGCAGGCTTTATCATAAAAATCCCGTCTTTCCAGCAATCGGGAAAGCTCATTAGCCACCTGGCCTGTTGTATATTTATCCGGCCACTGAGCGTTGGAAAGCGTAACTACTTCGGCCCAGCGCTGCGGCTCCATCAATTGCTTAATTCGTCCACCCGGTGACAACCGCCCGACCTTGCTTTGTTTGAGAATCTTCGAACAGAATGATTTCCATTTTCCCGGAGGGATACAATGTCGAGTAAAAAACGCATCGCCCCAAAGATAAACATGCGGCGCTCCTAACAAACGCTCAGCTTTAGGGACCTTCTTGACTTTCTCCTTCATACTGACAAACTCGCCCTGCCGCTGCAGCCAGCGGCGAAACTGTTTTGCAGGCTCTACCGGCGAATTGTTTTGACCCAGCCGAATCAAAAATCCATATTCTTTTTTGGATTGAACAGATGTAAATTCGTGGCTGAACCGCGCATTGAGTTTGTCCCCGGTATTGCTAAAATTAATAATGTTGCTGTACGGATTGGTTATGATATAAGTAAGTGAAAAATCACCGCAATCCAGGCCCCAAAAGGGCATACTCAGCCCTTCCAGTGTATCACATTCTCCCTGCTCTACCAGATACTTCACCCATCGCGGCTCATCAAGCGGAATATAGCAGCCCTCCCAGCGGGGCCAGATTAGCGCCTTGATGTTTGACGTCTCCTGCAAAACAGGCCAGGTAAACGTACCGGTCTTTTGGGAAAAAAATTGAACTGACAAATCACGCTTATCTAATCGAACCTCAACCTTAATTCCTTTTGTCTGCAAGAGCCACTTCGCACAAAGCCCATCATTTACCAAATCCCCGATCGGACCTAAATCGTGCTGGCCTTGAGATAACAGGATTCTATCCCCTCCCGGAATCCCGGCATTCATCTGAAGTGTTTCCGGCGACACTCCGACAGACCAGTACCTGTTTTTCAGGACAATTTCATCCGACCGAGCCGCCCGCGCCACAACGGCAATAAAACAAATCGTCGAAATCAGTAAGTAATAACACACCTTCTTCGCTTTGCGCAAAGCCCAATCGTGAACAGACATCACCAGCATAAAACACTCCTCAACGAAGGAAGAAGATCTATTTTTTCAAATCGCGAATCAATCCGCCTATTTTTCTACTATGTCCACCAGGCCCACATCGATATATTGACCGCCCTGGGTCTGAGAGCAGTGAACGGCTAAACAATTCGTCCCGACCTTCAACGTCTTCTGTCCCTTCTCGTCAAGTCTGAATTGTATATAACCAGTAGTATGACCATTGAGCTTCGCGACAAGCTGGCTGTTGATATAGACCTCGGCGTCTTCATCATGATGGATTAAAAGCTGCAGCCGGTTGAATTTAATACTATCCAGCTCAAACGTCCTGCGCATCCAGATACCCGGACTGTTCCACTCGGTCCCGATGACAGCACCGGGTGTCCCTTCTGTGCCGAATCCGCCTGTACCTTCCTGCCAGTTGGAATCGGAGAAACCCGCCCGATACCAGCCGACGCGCGGTTCGTCTGTCGTATATCGCCAGCTTTGTCCCGTTTGTTGTGAAGTTGGAACAAGCGTCTTAACAACAGGAGGCGGCTGATACAAAAGCTTGTTCGCCGCCGCGACCTTATCAACATCCATCTTTATCATCGCCCTGTCGTAAGTCATTAGCCCATTGACCTCAATCTCTACGTCGGTTGTTTGTGTATATACCCCGGCACACAGACCACCGCCAATCAGCGAACGCAAATTATCAAGCAGAACCAGGTACGCATCAGTAAGCTCCTCACGAGTCTTATAACTGCGGTATCCCCAGTTCTTTTCATCCTGCCACGTATGGCCCGGGACAGGCAGGCCCAAGCCGCCAAACTCACCTAACACCGCAGCGCGGTTCTCTTCGGTCGGCGGCGCAGCCGGACCTGGATATCTGTGAATATCGTGTACGTCACCAACACCACGGTCGGCCCATCCGCTCGTATTATTCACTAACCGGCTCGGGTCAAGCTCTTTGACCAAATCCACAATCCGCGCAGTATCATACTGTCCCCAGCCCTCGTTAAAAGGCACCCACATTACGATGCACGGGTGATTGCTGAAAGCGTTAATGACACGCTTGAGCTCCAGCTCAAACTGCTTGGCCGACTCTTCGGTTCTCTCAAGGTCAGGTTCATTGCCGCGGATATGCTTGTCGCCGTTGGGCATATCCTGCCAGACCATCAATCCTAATTTATCACACCAGTAGTACAGACGGTCAGGCTCGACTTTGACGTGCTTGCGCAGCATATTACAGCCGAGCTTTTTCAATACTTCGATATCATAACGAAGCGCCTCATCAGTCGGTGCAGTGTACAATCCATCCGGCCACCAGCCCTGGTCAAGCGGACCATATTGAAACAGCGGCTTGTTGTTCAGAAACAGCCGCGTAATACCTTCTTCGTCTTTGTCCAACGAGATTTTCCGCATACCGAAGTAACTGTTTACTGTATCAACAACCTTGCCCTTACCGTCCTTAAGCGTAATTTTCACATCATACAAAAACGGCGAATCCGGCGACCACAGCTTCGGCTTCTTAATTTTTAAAACAAATTCTTCATTGGCATTACCTTTGCCCTTTATCTTATTGAACCAGCCAAGATTGATTTCCGCTTCAACGCTGCAGTCAACTGTTGCCTGCGAGCATACCGCGGTTATAAGCGCCGATTCAGAGTCAATATCCGGAACGATTTTCAGTGACATAATATGCGCCGCAGGCACAGGCTCAAGCCATACCGTCTGCCAGATTCCCGTTACTGCAGTGTACCATATCCCGCCCGGTTTTTTCACCTGTTTACCCCGCGGCTGAGTGCCGGTGTTCGTCGGGTCCCAAACACTTAAGACGATCTCCTGCTCACCGGTATCATTCAGCAAATCGGTGATATCTAACGTGAACGGATCGTAACCGCCTTTATGGCTGCCCACTTTTGTGCCGTTCACCCATATCGTTGAATCCCAGTCCACAGCCCCAAAATGCAGCAGCAAGCGCTGCCCCTTCCATTTTTTGGGAACATCAAATGTTCGCCGATACCACAGTTGGTTCTCTTCACCGACAGGCCGCATCACACCTGACAGAGCCGACTCAATTGGAAACGGCACGAGAATTTGTCCGTCAAACTGGACCGGCTGCCGCTGCTCTTTGTTCCTGATTGCGTACTCCCATAGCCCGTTAAGATTCAGCCAGTTCTTGCGTACCTGTTGCGGACGTGGGTATTCAGGGTGAACTTTTGTCGGTGATACCTGCCCCGACCACTGAGTCATCAGCGGGCCCTGGCCTACCTGCCACTCGGCCTGCATCGGAGAGCAGATACACAAAAGTGCAAATATTATGACGCAAAACCGGATTGTATCCCGTTTCAAAAATCGTATTGGCCTCCGTTGTGTTCTTTGTACTGAACAGCCGCTTGTAATGCAATTTGAATCCATCTTTCGTCTCCTTTCGAATAGTTACAGTTCAATAAGTAACCGCATATCCCGCTCGTCACCGAGCAGGCAGTCCTTTCATGCCGAATTCTGTAAAAACATACTTAGATTAACTTCAATCAGGGTATTTTGCAATAAAATTTCATGCTACAGAAAAAAGACCCAAAAACTTCTCCCATTTGCATTTACCCCACAATCGCGGACAATTTCAGAGATTTCCCTTGACGGGATGACAGGTATTTTGGTATAAATAATATACTTGGTGTGGCTTGTACGAGCTTAATTAGGTTACTGTGGATTTTACGTTAGATAAGGAAGGAGGCAGCATTTTAGATTTTCTGTTTCAATACTGAACTGGAAACAGGCAATTCAAATCAACAATATATGTTTTGACGTGTAGCTAAAAAACATAATTCGTAATCATTTTAACTCTTTTTAAGGAGGACTATCATGTCTAAGAAATTAACTTTTTTTGTATTATTGTTGGCCTTTGGTCTGATTGTGGGACTCGCAGATGCCAGCGAGATAAAGATTAATTTCCAGTCATCCGGAGCGCCAATACCTGATGGTTATCTTCCCGAATATGGCGATCCGTTCGGTGAGCACGACAGCGGCTGGAATTATGGGTGGGACCAAAACATAAGGAGTGGTGCGCGTGACCGTAACAGCGGAAACGCACCCGATCAGCGCTACGACACCATCAACCATCTCCAGCAGGCCGGTGGGGACAAAATATGGGAAATCGAAGTGCCCAATGGTACGTACAATGTGTTTCTGGTTTGCGGCGATCCATCATACACAGACCAGACTAATAACTTTGATGTAGAAGGTGTTATTCTTGAGGACCCGGACGGCCAGGCCGGAACCGGTTTTGATTTTGATGAGTTCAACGTAACAGTAGAGGTAAGTGACGGTCGCTTAACCATCCAGCCGGCAGCCGGCGCTGCCAACTGTAAGATCGCCTTCGTGGATATAGAGAGTACTGCTCTTACACAGTTTTTCACGAAAGCCAGAGATCCCGATCCTGTTGACGGTGCATTAGGCGTGGTTGATCCGATCGTCATGTGGACCGGTGGCGATACGGCAGAGCATCATCAAGTCTATTTCGGCACAGATCCGGATAATCTTGCCCAGGTTAGTGACCAGGCTTATACTGTTTACTGGCATCCGGAACCCGTCGATCCGGGAGCAACGTACTATTGGCGGATAGATGGTGTTGAAGCCGATGGTAATGTTATCACAGGTGACCTCTGGAGTTTTACGATATTATCACTAAACGCCTGGGGCCCAAGCCCGGCCAACGGCGGCAGCGATATAATGATAGACGCCCAGCTCAGTTGGAGCGAAGGTGATTCCGTCTTACCGCTGAAGCATCATGTCTTCTTTGGCACAGATGAAACTGAAGTAGTCCAGGGGACCGGTGACACCGATAAAGGAATCCTGGAAGAGACAACGTATGATCCCGGATTACTTAATGCGGATACGACCTATTATTTCCGTGTCAACGAGGTTGAGTTGCTCGGAGGAGAAAGAGAGGGCGGCGTCTGGAGCTTTAAGACAGTCGAACCAGGCCCGGGTAAGATTATCCGTGAGTGGTGGTTCGATATCAGTGGTTCAAATGTGTCCAACCTGACGGGCAACGAACGCTATCCCGCCAACCCTGACGGATCGGAATTCGTATCGTACTTCCAGGGTCCTACAGACTGGGCCGAACAATATGGCAGCCGACTTCGCGGCTGGCTGTTCGTTCCGGAATCGGGCAACTACACTTTCCTGATTGAAGCCGAGGACGAAGGCGAGATACGATTGAGCACCGATGACGACCCGGCCAATGCAGTCACAATTGCCAGCACTGCAGGCACGGCGGAGTCGCAGCCGCAGGCCCTCGAAGCCGGCAATAGATATTACATCGAGGCTATAATGAAAGAAAATACCATCGGAGACAGTATCATGGTTTCCTGGCAGCGTCCGGGTCACACCATGGAAGTCATCAGTGCCGATTATATCGGCGCAACTCCATATCTGGCTGAGAAAGCCTATGCTTCTACTCCCGCTGATGGTGCTTCGGACATAAGTCAAACAACTGTTCTTACCTGGTCACCGGGAGTCTATGCCGCCTCTCATGAGTTATACTTCGGCACAGATGCGGATGCAGTTCAAAATGCCGATACCAGTTCACCTGAGTACAAGGGCACCAGAGCCTTTGGCTCTGAAAGCTATGATCCCGGTCAGCTTGAATGGTTTACTACTTACTACTGGAGGATTGATGAGGTAAACGATACCAATCCGGAAAGTCCCTGGAAAGGCAGTCTCTGGAGCTTCACCACGGCCAACTTCCTTATCGTGGACGATATGGAGAGCTACAATGACATTAATGAAGGTGAGCCCGGAAGCAATAGGATATATCTGGCCTGGATAGATGGATTCGATAACCCGGCAATAAACGGTTCTGTCGTTGGTTATGCCGCTGTTCCGTTTGCTGAGCAGACTATCGTTCACGGCGGCAGGCAGTCAATGCCGTTTGCTTACGACAATGCCGTTGGAAAATCTGAGGCGACTTTGACATTGACTGACCAGCGCGACTGGACAGAGAACGGCGTCAGCACTTTGGTAATCTGGTACATTGGTGATGCAGCTAATGCTGCTGAACAGATGTATGTTGCTCTCAACGGAAACGCAAGGGTTGATAATCCTGATCCCGATGCGGCACAGGCAACTGCCTGGACCGAATGGAGCGTTGATCTCCAGAACTTTGCTGACCAGGGCGTGAATCTTGCTAATATTAATACGATTACCCTTGGCCTTAGCTCGGTCACCGGCGGTACAGGTATGATATACTTCGATGATATTCGCCTGTATCCACCAGCACCTTAAGGTTGGATTTGGCTCGTAAGTAAACTGTAAAGTTGGTCTTAAATTCGGGGCCTATACTGATTTGATTCGGTATAGGCCCCTTTTTCGTCAATTATTAAGATTATGCTGCGCTTATAAAAATGAATTTACGATTACCGATTGTCCCGATTTTACTAAGAAAAGAGGCATCGATATAGCTTTTCCCTTGACGAGATGATAGGAAATTTGGTATAAATAATATACTTGGTGTGGCTTGTATGAGCTTAATTAGGTTACTGTGGGTTTTACGTTAAAAAGGAAGGAGGCTGTATCTTAGATTTTCTGTTTCAGTATTGAACTGGAAACAGGTAATTCAAATCAACAATACATGTTTTGACGTGTTGCCAAAACATAATTCGTAATCATTTTGATTCTTTTTTAGGAGGACTTTTATGTCTAAGAAATTGGTTTATTCAATTTTGCTGATAGCTATGTTTGCTGTTTCAGCCCAAGCACAGTTCATCAGCGGCGTCGCGCATCGGAATACCGACACCGATGCAACGGAAGATCCCCAAATCGCTCCGACTCCACTCGAAGAAAATTCGGTGACTTTTGTGGACAGGACTCATGTGTACGCTGATATCCCGGAATCCATCCTTGGAGCCCAATATGTCATGCTTGCCAATGACAACAAGAATATGTCGGCTTATGAATTGGATTTGACTATGGCAGCGGATGCGACCCTGTACGTCTTTGTTGATAACCGCATGGGTGGTGCGGCAGGTGGAAAGGATGTTGAGCCGAACATCGACGGTATGCCCTGGTTAACCGATATGGGTTTTGTCGATACCGGTGAGGACATTGGAATCGATGAAAGCTTCGATGGGGGCATTAACCAATACTTCTCTATTTACTCTTTGTCGGTATCAGCCGGCACCACGGTTACTATTTTCGGCAATACCGAGGGTCATGGGGGAAACATGTTAGGTGTCGCGGCATTAGGGCCGAAATTCAAAGCCTACGATCCCGTGCCAGCCGATGGTTCTTACCATGAGGACACATGGGTGAATCTTTCCTGGACACCGGGTGATTACGCCGTATCTCATGACGTGTACCTTGGCGAAGATTTTGATGCAGTAGAAGAAGGCGCCGAAGGCATATTCATTGGCAATCAAGCAGCAACCTTTCTTGTTGCGGGTTTTCCAGGATTTCCCTACCCTGATGGTCTCGTTCCGGGGATGACTTACTATTGGCGTGTTGATGAAGTAAATGACGCCGAAGCGGACAGCCCATGGAAAGGCAATGTCTGGAGCTTTACGATTCCGCCGAAGACAGCCTATTTACCTGATCCGGCTGATAGCGGTGAGTCTGTCGCAGTCAATGCAAGCCTTAAATGGACACCGGGTTTCGGCTCCAAATTGCACACAGTTTATTTCGGTGATAACTTTGACGAAGTCAGCAATGCTGCAGGAGGCCTGCCCCAGGGAGGTACTTCATATAGCCCGGGCGAGCTAAAACAAGCCAGGACTTACTACTGGCGTGTAGATGAGTTCGATGCCATCGAAACTCATACAGGTGATGTCTGGAGCTTCACAACCGAAGGCGCTGTTGCGGCACTTAACCCGGCTAATGGCGCTGTGGATATAACACAAACACCTGTTCTCACATGGGCACCGGGCTTTGGTGCTTCACATGAAATCTATTTTGGCGCAGATGAAGCCTCTCTGGAGTTAAAAGGCAGTGGAAACCTCGGTTCAGAAAGCTATGAATCCGGACAGCTCGAATGGAACACTACCTACTACTGGCGTGTAAATGAGGCCAATAATGCCAACGCCGACAGCCCGTGGACTGGCCCATTATGGAGCTTCACTACCGCCAACTTCCTTATCATTGACGATATGGAAAGCTACAATGACATTGACGAAGGCCAGCCCGGTAGCAACAGGATATATCTTGCCTGGATAGATGGATTTGACAACCCGGCAACGAACGGTGCTGTTGTTGGTAACCTTAATCCTCCATTTGCCGAACAAGGTATCGTCCATAGCGGTTTGCAGTCAATGCCTATGTCATACGATAATGCGGTAGGCAAATCCGAGGCGACTTTGACATTAACTTCCAATAAAGACTGGACAGTAAATGGTGTCACCACACTGACAATCTGGTTCAGAGGCGCTTCGGGTAATTCCGCCGAGTCTTTGTATGTCGCTCTCAATGGCGGCACACCGGTTACTAATGATGACCCTGATGCAGCAACGAGAACTTCCTGGACCGAATGGAATATCGACCTTCAGGTATTTGGTACGAACCTTGCCAATGTAAATTCGATTACTCTTGGCCTTAGCTCGGTTACCGGCGGAACAGGCATGATGTACTTTGACGATATTCGGCTATATCCGCCTGCACAGTAAGCAGGATTTGCCTGTTATGTAAAAATTGTGCAGCCAATATAGTAAATTTGTAAATTCGGGACCTATACCAATTCGGTATGGGTCCTTTTTTTCGTTTGTAATTTCTGAATGGTTAGCTGTAAGGAAGGAAACTAAAACAACCCTTAAATAATACGGTCATAGACATAGCCGCAATGTCCTCAAGACAATCGGAACAAGCAGTGCTTTTGTACATACAATTCAATTCGGCATTCTGCAAAAAACTTTTTTCTATAGACCTATAATAGTCTGCGCTCTTTTCCATAAGCCCATTATTAGCCCTGAAAAAGTGGTTTTTAGTCGATTTAGATTGAATTTAAGCGGACTTTAAGGTACAATACTAACATCATTTCAGGGACGAGGGGGTTAATAAAACGGCACGATTAATCTGAATTATCGCGAATCCATTTGACTTATTTTGAGGGGGGTGTCCATTGGAAAAAGCAAAATTCAACCGTTCTTGTGGCGTATTTCTGAAGATAGTAAACCTGGCAGCCGTCATTTGCATCGTGTTTTTACTCGCCGATATAGCTCGCTCCGTTAGAAATTCGGGAAACCTGAATGAGCCGGAAAAAAGCAATATCTCTAACGAGGTAAGCACAAAGAGCGACAGTCCGATAATTTTACTCAGCAGCACGATAGCTGAAGTAGAAAGTACTGTATCTGAAATAGAGAGCAAAGACAGCTCTGTTTCGAAAGAATCCGAAGCAACGACTGAGCCCGAACCCAAAAAGATGGAAAATATCCAAGCAACACCGGAGGATGATGCAAAACAACAACCCAAATCTTCCGAAATTAAACCTGAGATTAACATAGAAAGTAGTACCGAGATTAATACTGAGAGTAATCCCGAGGCCGAAAGTAATGCCGAAGAAAATAAGACCGAACGTTATATCGAGCTGCCCGGCGAATGGGAAATCATAGAAATGCGTGTAACGGCCTATTGCCCGTGCCCGAGCTGCTGTGGGGAATATTCAGACGGCATAACGGCCTGCGGGTACGAAATACAGCCGGGCGATACCTTTGTGGCGGCCGACAGAAGATTCCCATTCCACACAGAAATGCTAATTCCCGGCTATAGTAACAGCCAACCCGTGAAAGTTCTCGACAGAGGCGGCGCCATCAAAGGAAACCGGCTCGACGTGTTCTTCGCCACTCACGAAGAAGCCCTTCAATGGGGTGTTCAATATCTTGAGGTTAATGTACGTCTGGAAAACCTGTAACCGGGCACCAGACAAACACATAAACCGATTCAGTCCTGAGGAAATCCTTACCTGTCCACACCTTTAATCGGGCTTATTCCCTGCGAAATTTTTATCTTTATCCGTCCTTAAAGCCCCTCCGGCATCACTATAAATCCCTATAGCAGTAAGGTTAATGCATATTCGAAAAGCTTCATCTTTTTTGCGAAAATAAGGTTGTGAAGGTGTACGTTTTAGTGTAAACTACACAGGCATTTTTACGGAAGAAATTTTGATTTCTAACCTTATTTTGTAATTTAACGCAGAGGTTTACTATTATGAAAGCAGATTCAAACAAAGCAGTGCCTGAAACTAAGGCAGTGCCTAAAATTAAGCCAAATGAGCGGATAAAAGGATCTGACGGGAGAGAAGTAACTGGTCAAAGGAGACCACCTGACATGAAAGTAACTTTCAACAGAGCGGCCCTTAGTGAAGCCCTGGGTCTGCTGACGTCCGTCGTCCCGAGCCGAACACCCAAGCCGATATTGCGGTGTGTGCAAATCACTGCTGAGGAAAAAGCAGTTCGGATATGCGCAACGGATTTAGAGGTCGGCATCAACTACATGGTCTCTAAGGTTCAGGTTGAAAAAGCAGGTGAAATTATCGTACCGGCGGATCGGCTGGCGGCAATTGTGCGCGAGAGCGTTGACGATGTTCTTTTGTTGGAAGCTTCAAAAGGGACATGTGAGATAAAAGGGACCGACAGCCATTTTACGATTTACGGCCAGGAGCCGGGGCAGTATCCGGTGGTGCCCGGCTTCGAGGGTGACGGTGACATAAAAATTGCTTTGGGTAACCTTCAGGCCGGCATCGAGCAAAGTCTTTTTGCAACAGCGAAAGAAAGCAGCCGCTACGCTATTAACGGCGTGCTGTGGGAAATTAGAGACAAAAAGCTGCTGTTAGTTGCGACAGATGGAAGAAGATTGGCACGGTGCAGAGTCAACCTTTCCTCAGCGCCGGCGAAAAACGAAGCACCGGGAAACATAATAGTACCGGCCAAAGCCATGGGACTATTGGATAAAATCGGCAGCAGCGAAAAAGACAGCGTGACAGTTAAGCTCGTCGATAACCAGATTATAATAAGCTGTGCGAACATTGTTATAAGCTCGAATCTCGTGGAAGGCAACTTTCCAAAGTATGAGGACATAATTCCGAACGATCACGACAAGAAGCTGACACTTTCGACCGACGGCGCATTGAGTGCTGTTCGCCGTGCATCGCTGTTGACGAGTGAGGAATCGAGGGGGATTAAGCTTTCGATTGAAAAGGACAAGCTGGTCTTTTCCGGCAGAGCTCCGGAGACAGGCGATGCCCAGGTGGATATGCCCATAGACTATAAAGGCGAAGCGATGGAAATCGGCTTTAATCCACAGTTTTTGATAGATGTTCTGCGTGTTATCAAAACGCCTGAGTTCGACTTCGAGTTAGGTCAGTCGGACAGACCGGGTCTGATAAAAAGCGGGACAAATTTCCTGTACGTTCTAATGCCCATCAACTTAGGATAGTTATATCTGCCGGATAAAAACATTGTTATCAGTCTTGTGGATTATGTCTCGTCCGGGGTATGAGGTGCATTATGGATGAAAGCGAACAATTACTGCGTGATGCCGTCAAAGCCGTCAAAAGACAAACAGTAAAGAAGTTGGACAGAACGGCCAAAGTGGGCGATGTTGCCCGGATGTTTGTGACTAAGTGGGTTTCACCGCGGCAAGCGAGGTTTGGCGCGATAGTTGAAGTGTGGAGCCGGCTAATACCGGCTGAACTTTCTAAGCACTGTGAAATTGTTGATCTTGACGGCGGCAAGCTGAAGGTCAGTGTGGATTCGCCTTCATACAAGTACGAGCTTCAATTATGCAGTTCGGAGCTTCTTAAAGAACTGCAGCAGCAGTGTCCAAGAGTTCGGTTGACAGAAATAAAATTCGTTATTGCTTAAGCGTTATTTTGCAGCGCTAAAGCGGAAAAAACAGAAAGTTTATCAACTAACAAAGACAATATAAAGTATAGAGGTAAATAAGCGGTATGAAGGATCATCAATACGATGCCGGCAATATAAAGATTCTTGAAGGTGTGGCTGCGGTACGTAAACGCCCCGATATGTATATAGGCGACCGAGGCAGCGGAGGTCTGCATCATCTGGTCTATGAGGTGTTGGATAACTCAATCGACGAAGCAATGGGGGGATTCTGCGATAATATAAACGTCCGCATCCATCCCGACGGCAGTTGTGAGGTCGAGGACAACGGTCGAGGCATACCCATCTCACAACACAAAGAGGCAAAGACCAGCGCTTTAGAGGTTGTGCTGACAACCCTGCACGCCGGGGGAAAGTTCGACAGTGACAGCTATAAGGTGGCCGGCGGGCTTCATGGCGTCGGCGTTAGTGTTGTCAATGCCCTGAGCGAATGGCTGGGAGCCGACGTGTTTCGAAACGGAAAACACTATCATTTCGAGTGCGTCAGAGGAGTCGCTAAGGGACGTGTCAAAGAAGTCGGCCCAACCAATAAACGCGGCACAAAAATCTCCTTCATGCCCGACAAAGAGATATTCGGAGACCACGAATTAGCATATGATTTGCTGCTGACACGAATACGGGAATTGGCTTATCTTAACGCCGGGCTTCAAATCAGCTTCAGAGACGACAGGAATAAGAAAAAAAAGGTATTTAAATTCGAGGAGGGAATTAAGGAGTTTGTCAAACATCTGAATGAGGGCAAGGAAACACTTCATAAAGATGTCATCCATCTGGCAAGGGAAGACAGCGAGGCAATGCTGAGCTGTGAAGTGGCGATGCAGTACAACGACGGATACACTGAAAACGTGCTGGTCTTCGCCAACAACATCAGAAACATCGACGGCGGAACACATCTTTCGGGTTTCAGGACGGCATTGACCCGGACGATGAATTATTACGCCAAAAATAATAACCTATTGAAAAACGGACAGGGAACAACCGGTGACGACCTTCGTGAGGGCTTAACGGCGGTGGTAACGGTGAAACTCGCCGATCCGCACTTTGAAGCTCAGACAAAGGTTCGGCTTACTAATCCCGAAGTCGGCGGCTTTGTCGAGTCAACGGTCAATGAACATTTGGGACATTTCCTGGAAGAGCACCCAACCGAAGCAAAACGAATTTTGAACAAGGCCATCCAGGCCGCGGCAGCCAGAGAAGCAGCGAGGAAAGCCCGGGAGCTTACCAGGCGAAAAGGAGCGCTGAGCGGCTCTAACCTTCCAGGTAAATTGTGGGACTGTGCAAGTAAGGAAAAAGCGACTACCGAGATATTCATAGTAGAGGGTGATTCCGCCGGTGGTTCGGCAAAGGCGGGCCGAGACAGAAACATCCAGGCGATTTTGCCGTTGAAGGGAAAAATCCTCAACGTGGAAAAGTCACGTATTGAAAAGATGCTGGCACACGATGAAATCCGAACCATTATCAGCGCTCTGGGGACAGGTATCGGTACCGATGAGTTCAATCTGGAAAAGTGCAGATACGGCAAGATAATATTAATGACCGATGCCGACATCGACGGCGCACATATTCGAACTCTGCTGCTGACATTTTTCTTCAGGCAGATGCAGCAGTTATTCGTAGAGAATAAGATTTATATAGCTCAGCCCCCTCTATACGAAATCAAAATCAAGGGCCAAAAGAAATCGGAGTATATCCTGAGCGAAAACCAAATGCACAAGCAGATGATATCCAAGGGGCTTGAAGGTACGGAACTTATCATCAGAGACGATAATAAAAGTAAAAAGA
>JAVVFI010000104.1:0-13790 GCA_032250555.1 Sedimentisphaerales bacterium | reverse complement strand
GGAGGTAGAAAAAGTGAGGAAGAAAAATATCGCTCAAAACCATCTGGCTTTTGCCATAATAGTTACGCTGAGCGTGTTTGTCTCGGGGGGGTCCGCATTCGGTCAGTTTATTGTCCAGCCTATGAGAATGGACCTTCCACTTATGCCTCGGCAACGGTACGAAACAGCACTGAGTCTCCAAAGTTTCGACCCGAACGAGATAACTGAGATAGATTTAACAGTCGTCGATCTTACCCAGGAGGAGAACGGCCAGTGGCAAATCATTGAGCCTAATGACACAACTTTCGACAGATCGGGCCTTTCTTCATGTAAAGACTGGATAAGCGTAGCTAAAGATTTTGTTGAAATTGCTCCGATGGGCTCCGGCCGCGTAAAGGTCAATATTAACGTGCCGACTCGTACCCGTGGATTCTACACAGCGGCGATTGTTGCAAGTGTAAGACCCAGGCCCGGCCTGGACACTGAATTCGCCGTAAGAGTACGCTTTTTAGTCCCGATATTTATTGATGTACAGGGCAGGCCTATACGACATGACGTAAAACTTAAACAAATGGAACTTGAGACCATTCCAGCTTACAAGGAAACCCCGGCAACGACACATGTAATAATGAGCATTGATAATGAGGGCGAGACACGTTCTCACCTGAAGGGATTTGCTAAAGTCACAGGCTTTCTGGACGGACACTGGCGGGAAATTACAACCGCGGAATTCATTAGTGCCAGCATAATTCCAGGCGCCAAGCTAAAATTAAGAGCCAACATTGGAAAGACGCTGCCGCCGGCAAATTACAAGGTGGGAGGATGGCTGTATGTTGACGGCCGGCGTGACCAGAGAATTGACAATGAAATGTATTTCGCAGGCGACCCAAACATCAAACAAGTGGCCGCAGATGCGCCTATCGACATCAATCCGAGCAGCATTTCAATAACCTCAGTGCCGGGAGCCACCCGCGTCGAAGCGATAAAAATATATAATGCCTCGGATGAGGCTGTTAATGTGCAGGCTGCTGTTAGACTGCCGCAGAGCCTCATGGGAGTCGCTTTCGGAGACTTAAAGGGCGACGATCTGGACTGCTCCGGCTGGCTTGAGATTGAGCCCAAGCAATTCGCGCTGCCGAGCCATAGACAGAAGACCATACGCATTGAATCAAGGATGCCCAGCAATGCATCGGGATTGATTCCCAGTTATTATGCTCTTCTCGGCTTTGTAAGCACCTATGCCGATGGCCAGAGCGGCGGCGTAACAACCGCACCTATCAGCGTTGCAAATCAGAATTTAAATGTCGATCCTTATGTTATCGGAATGACGCTAAAGCCCGCCCTGAAAGGTGGTTCTGAGTATTATATCGTCGCCAGATATGGCAATTTCGGTCGAATCCACTTTACGCCGCTCAGATGCAGGGCCGCTATCGTCGATTCATCGGGCAGCCCAAAGGCAATGGCCTCATTAGTAAGCAGAAAAACAGATATGATGCTGCCTCTCGAGGCAAGGGATTACTCCGGAGTTATCGATATTACCCGAGTTCCCATTGGCACTTACCGTCTCGCGGCCGAACTGAAATACGGTCCAGACCTGACAGAAAAAACAGATCAGCAAATTGGTATACGAGTCATGGCCCAGGGAGGGCAGAAGGTCATAGAAGTTTTACAGTTACAAGAGGAGCTTGGTGGGAAAATAGAGGTTCAATGGTAGTTAACCGACAAAGTCATTTTTTACTAAAGAATCAGGCTGGATTGCCGATACAAGGCAAAAGAGCTGTAGTTCTGCCGGTTAATGACTACAGAAAGGGACATTGACTTATGGCAAGGAAAAAAATCAGTAATTTTTTATCGGACCGTGCGATAGTACTCTTCGCTGTTTTGATCTGCGCGTTGAATGTCAACGTCCATGCTCAAATCGTAGGGAAAGTATTAACTTACACTATCTCCGGTTCAGCGGGGCAACCTGGGGTAACTATGAACGGTCTGCCGGACACAGTTACCGATGAGAATGGCTACTACAGCGCCGTCGTTAAATACGGCTGGTCAGGCACGGTAACGCCTGTATTGGCCGGTTTTACCTTTGAGCCGCAACAAATAAGCTATCCAAAGGTTACCAGTGACCAGCCTAATCAGGACTACGTCGCCAAGATAAGGACGTATAAGATCTCAGGTTTGGTCAGCGTTGAAGGTAAACCAATGAAAGACGTTGCCATGGACGGTCTGCCCGGTACTCCTGTTACATCAGCCAATGGAACTTACGTAGCTATCGTGGACTATGGATTCAATGGCAGCGCTACGCCAATGAAAGACGGTTATTTGTTCACACCGGGAAGTAAACCATATACTAACGTCAACAGGGATATGCCGAATCAGAACTATACCGGTGCAGTCCTTACCTTTACAATCTCAGGCTCAACCGGTGTAGAGGGAGTAACTCTGAACGGCCTGCCCGGTAATCCGAAGTCAGGGGCAAATGGTGCATATAGCGTAACAGTTCCTTTCAACTGGTCTGGTACGGTCAAGCCCGACAAAGAAGGGCACACCTTTGAACCGGTAGAAATGCCATATACCGATATTATGACTTCGTATCCCAATCAGGATTACTATGCAAACCCGATTACTTTTACAATATCGGGCTCGGCAGGTATGGATTCGGTAGAAATGACCGGACTGCCGGGACCTGCCGTATTTACTGACGGGAACGGCTATTACACAGCCGTCGTTAACTGGGGTTGGAGCGGAACCGTAAAGCCTGTAAAAGCAGGTTATAAATTTGTTCCATCTACAGGGAACTACACCAAACTTATCTCTGATAAGACTCAGGATTACACTCCAGAGCCGATTATGTTAACAATTTCCGGCTCAACCGGTCTGGAAGGTGTAAAAATGGAAGGCCTGCCCGGTGATGTAGTAACCGGTTCGGGCGGCACATACAGTGCAGAAGTTGACTGGGGCTTCAGCGGTATTGTTATACCTTTGAAGGATGGCTATGAGTTCAACCCATCTGAATATACATATGCCGCCATTGCAACAGACCAGAAAAATCGAAACTATACCGCCAAAGAGATAACCTTTACAATCAGCGGTTCTGTCGGAGTTGGCGGTGCAACACTTAAAGGTCTGCCCGGAAGACCTGTTATGAGCAATCCGGACGGAACTTACAGCGTCGAAGTCAAATATGGCTGGAGCGGAACAATTACTCCCGAAAAAGCAGGCTATATATTTGATCCGGCTGAAATAGAATACCCTGAGCTTTATGGCTCTGAGGTTAATCGCGACTATTACGTATCAAAGGAAAAACGTACCATCTCCGGGACCATACGCACTGATAAGGGTACGCCTGTCGAAGGCATATTTGTTTTAGCAGACAGCGACGGAGGTTCAGCTACAACTAATGAAAACGGTGAGTACGAACTGACCGTAGATTACGGCTGGCGCGGAATGGTAACGCCTACGCTCCTGGGTCACAACTTCAGACCCACAAATAAAAGGTACGCTGCGCCTATTACAAGAGACCAGACCAATCAGGTCTTCACAGCAATAGTACGGACGTTTACTATCTCCGATACTGTGATGATTGGCGGAACAGGTATTGATGGTGTCAAGGTCACGGCCAATAATGACGGAGGCACTACCTTCACCAATGATAAGGGCCAGTTCAGTGTTGAAGTACCCTATAACTGGACCGGCGAGATTGCGCTGGAAAAAGAAGGCTTCTCGTTCCCGAGCAAGCCATACACCACCCCCATTACCGAAGACTGGAAGGGTGATATGCCGGTTTCGTCAATTGTTCCTTCCCGAAGGCCTGCACCAACGCCTGCGCCAACAACCGAACCGACGACAACGCCGACAACAACAATCGATCAGCCACGGGTTGTGGTGCCCGGGGACAATCAATTTACCGGAGGCGCGATGTCTGTGCCTACTACACCTCCTGATGTTACCAGTACTGAGCCGGAAAAACCGCTCACACCTTTGGAGTTGATACAACAACAATTGGATGAACTGATTAAGCAGCGGGAAGCTCCTGCAGTAACGCAAACAAGCACTGTAGTTCCACAGGTACCGCTTATTACTGATACTTTTCTGGATGATCCGCTGATCGATGTACTTCAGAATATCGCAGCAGCAGCAAACGTTACCATTATCCCCGATGAAACCGTCGTAGGTAATGTAGCCTGTACACTAAAAGATGTCACCGTTGAAACGGCGCTTGATATCGTCCTGGCCGGAACTCCCTATGTCTGGAAGAAGACAGAGCATTACTATCTTGTTGCCTCCGGAGAAATTACGACAGGAGGCCTACAAAACTCGATGTTCCCACGTATGAGCGAAACCCGCCGGATAAGAATGAGCTTCGTCACGGCCCAGGCCGCTGTGAGCCTTCTATCGACTGCATTCAGGCCTTACGTACAAGCCGAAGTCACCGAGCCCAGAACTACTGGGGAGCCCCCAAAAGATACATATACGGTGATTGTAACTGCTCCGCCTACTCTGGCAGACCGTATTATCGACGACCTCAAAAAAATCGACAAAGTCCGTTTACAGGTCCTTCTGGATGCACGTATCGTAGTAATGGAACGAGGAAATCTTCTGAACCTGGGCGTACAGTGGGGTTTCCCGACAATGAGCGCCGGTTGGTTCGGTAACGACCTGAACGGCGACGGTGGAGGTTTGTTGGACTTCGGCGGGAAAGTAGCCTCGGGTTTCTCAATCGGCTATGCTCCTGACGTAACTTTTACAAACGCACTTACAGCAACACTGAATCTTCTTGCTCAGAATGACGAGGCTACGATAATTGCCAATCCTCAGGTATTAGCCCAGGACGGCAAGATGGCCGATATCTCTGTTATGAAGGAAGAGTACTTCTTCATGACTGGAAACCAACAACAACAAGGCAACCTCTTCGGCGGTTTCTATTCCGAACTGGAAAAGATTGAATCCGGAACCAAGTTAAATATCACGCCTCACATTGGGGATAATAATGATATTACGCTGGATTTGGCCATCGAAGTCAGTGACAGTATTCCCCGCGGCAGGGAAAGCGACCTTCCGGTCGTTACACGAAGAACATCTGCGAACACAGTCCGTATCAAAGACGGTGGAACCGTTGCTCTGGCCGGCCTGACCGAGAACAGAACACGTACCGACAAAAGACGTGTTCCGGGACTCAGTAAACTTCCGCTTATCGGTGGTTTGTTCAAGAATACGAACGATGAAGGAGCATCGAGAGAGATTGCTGTTTTCGTTACGGCAAACATAATACCAGAGTCGAGCCAGGACATCAATTACCAACAACAGCCAGCATACGGAATACAGCCCCCAATGGGTCAGGCTCCAGCGCCAATACGTCAGGCACCAATGAGTCAGGCTCCGATAAATCAGGCTCCAAGACAACCAATGGAAGGCGATTTCAGGGCGAGCCTGCGGCGAAGTTTATCACGTCCTATCAGATAGTGGACGTACTAAGAGGAGATGAAAGCTATGAAACCAATTAGTCAGAGATCAAAAAACACCGATGTGATTTATATATCATTGCTGTTGACACTTCTGGCTTTTGGTTTGAGTGGTTGCGTAGGAAACAGAGGCTTTGAGATCTTTCCGGTTAATAACCAGAACGTACTTACTCTAAGCTCTGATGACATTGTACGGGTTATGCGTGGTGCAGGTTTTTCAGATAATCAAATTCTCCAGCACGGAGAAGGCCTGTACCTCGCACTTTCCCAATATGGCGCGGCACAAATCAAAATACAAAGAAAGCTCGAGGCCGTCTTCGCTATCAACGGCGACGCCGTGTACATCAGTACCCGCCTCAGAGGCAACTTCATCTACAATACGAAAACCGGCTGGGTCGGCAGTAGCCAATAATCCAGGTTCCAATTTTCACTATCGAGCCAAGAGGTTTCAATAAACAGTCGAGTTCTCCGCTTAATCCACATCTCTGAATTTCGAATCCAAAACAGTCAATCATCAATATCGAACACCAATTTCATATATACTAATCCAGGAAAATACCTGCCAAATTGGCACATGTCTGAAACCAAGAAAAACCGTAACTGTCTGTAAGAGCAACAATTACGTTTTAGACCTGTTTCGGCACGCTGTTTGCTCTTATAAATTATAAGAGAACGTCTGTAATTGAAATTGCGTTTGTGTAAAGAAAAAAAAGGTGAATAATGAAATTCGATAAATTCACATTAAAAGCCCAGGAAGCATTGGCTACAGCCCAGCAGATTGTGATGGCAAAATCGCATACTGTTATGTCGCCGCTGCATCTTTTGTCCGCAGTATGCGGTGACGATGATGGAATTGCAGTCGAGATTATGAAAAAGATAGGCGCCAATGTCTCACGAATTAAAGAGATGACCGACAGCGAGCTTGGTCGGCTGCCGCAGGGCTCCGGCACTAATCAGCTTATGCCGGACCCGGCCCTGAGTCAGGTTGTTCTGGACGCACAAAACCGCGCCGACAAAATGGGCGACGAATATCTCAGCGTCGAGCACTTGTTCATTTCTCTTGCCTCGGTTCAAAGCGACGCCAAAGAGATACTGCGCCTAAACTCCGTTACAACCGAACAGATTGAAAGCGCCTTAAAAGAGATACGCGGCCCGGAAAAAATAACAGACCAGAATCCCGAAGGTAAATACAAAGCCCTCGAGCGCTACGGTATTGACTTGTTGGATTTGGCGCAAAAGGGAAAGCTCGATCCCGTAATCGGCAGAGACCAGGAGATTCGCCGGTGTATGCAGGTCCTCAACCGCAGAACGAAAAATAATCCCGTACTCATCGGCGAACCGGGCGTCGGTAAAACCGCAATCGTCGAAGGCCTCGCCCAGCGAATAATAGCAGGCGATGTCCCTGCGGGCCTCAGGAACAAAAGAATCATCGCTCTGGACATGGGCTCACTGATAGCCGGAACAAAATTCAGAGGCGAATTCGAGGACCGTCTAAAAGCCGTCCTCAAAGAGGTCATCGCCGCTGAAGGGCAAATTATTCTTTTCATCGATGAGCTGCACACTGTCGTAGGCGCCGGTAAAGCCGAAGGCGCCGTCGATGCGGGCAATTTGTTAAAGCCGTCCCTTGCACGCGGCGACTTGCGCTGCATAGGTGCTACTACCATCGACGAATATCGGAAGTACATCGAAAAAGATGCCGCCCTCGAGAGGCGTTTCCAGCCTATCGTAATTGACCCACCGAGTGTCGAAGAGACCATAGCCATCCTCCGTGGCCTTAAAGACCGCTACGACACTCATCACGGTGTGCGGATTACCGACTCAGCCCTCGTCGCCGCCGCGACCCTCTCAGACCGTTATATCACCGACCGCTGGCTCCCTGATAAAGCGATTGATTTGATTGACGAATCCGCCTCGAAACTGCGCATCGAAAATGACTCACTTCCGGCCGAGCTGGATAGCATCCGAAGAAAAATAGTCCAGCTTCAGATCGAACGTGAAGCACTGAAAAAAGAAAGTGACAAGGCAAGTAAAGAGCGATTAAAAAAAGCCGAAAAGCAGTTGGCCGAACTCCAGCAGCAGGATAAAACCCTCACCGCTCAGTGGGAAAGCGAAAGAGGTGACATCGATCGGATAAAAACCATTAAGGAAAAACTCGAAGAAGCCCAAAACAGCTTTGAGGATGCCCAGCGAAAAGGAGACCTGGAAACCGCCGCCCGTCTGAAATATGAAACCATCACAAACCTGAAAAAAGAACTCGAAGAAAAAGAGGCCGAGCTTTCCAAATCCGACAAATCCATAATTCGCAATGAAGTCACTGCCGAGCACATCGCCGACGTTGTATCCAAATGGACCGCAATACCCGTTGCTAAATTACTCTCCGGTGAGCGTGAAAGACTTATGAAAATGGAGGATGCAATTCGTCATCGTGTAGTAGGACAGGACGAAGCCGTCGCCGCCCTCTGCAACGCCGTTCGCAGGAGCCGCTCGGGCCTGTCGGATCCCAATAAGCCCATAGGAACGTTGCTTTTCCTCGGTCCAACCGGTGTCGGCAAGACCGAGCTTTCCAAAGCACTCGCGGACTTTCTTTTTAACGACCCGAACGCCATGATACGAATTGATATGAGCGAGTTTATGGAACAGCACTCCGTCTCCCGGCTCATCGGCTCACCGCCGGGCTACGTCGGTTACGACGAAGGCGGCCGACTAACCGAAGCCGTCCGGCGAAAACCCTATTCGGTTGTCCTGCTCGATGAGATTGAAAAGGCGCACCCGGATGTCTTCAACGTCCTGCTGCAGGTATTCGACGACGGTCGACTCACCGACGGAAAAGGTAAGACCGTAGATTTCAAAAATTCCGTCATTATTATGACAAGCAATATCGCCAGCCATCAGATTCAGCAGCTAACCGAAGAATCCGGCGCCGACTGGGAAATCGAGGCACACGTTAAAGACGCCCTCAAGATGCTCTTCAAACCGGAGTTCCTGAACCGCATCGATGAAATAATAGTCTTCCACATGCTCAAAAAAGAACACCTAAGACAAATTGTAGATATCCAGCTTGATTATCTCTCCGAGCGCTTAAAAGGCCGCCACATAATCCTCGAATTCACCAATAATGCCCGCCGGCAGATTATGGACGAAGGATACGATCCTGTCTATGGTGCAAGGCCCCTGAAACGAACGATTCAGCAGCGTCTGGAAAATCCTCTGGCCTCTGAGCTTCTAGCTGGTAAATTTTCCGACGGCAACAAAATAAAAATCGACGCCGACGCACACAAATTTACATTTGAAAAAATTTGATAAATACCACGACTGCATTGGCAATGGAAAAACAGCAGGGTATTATGAGCTTCGAAACACGAACTCCCACTCACCTGTTCATCTTACCCGAGAAAGTAACTATGCTCAGGGGTGTCATCTCAAAAGCAGCCTTATTATCACTGACTTCCACTCCACCGGCTTCCTGCATACTTTCCGACGCCGAAGTACGATAAACCTTCAGCAAGGTCAATCCCGTAAGATTTCTGAAAGTCAGGTTCAGTCTTTGGGCCTGCTCATTAGGATTGATGGCCACGATGGTGACATCGCCGTTCTCTTCATGCACAAAAGCACCCACCTGTATACTGCCGAAGCCGGGCCGGGCCTCGATACGCCTGGCGCCGGGCCGAATAAACCGGCTGTAATGCATCGCCGTATAAGTCTTCGGAGTGTATGTGCTCATTAGCATAATACCGTGCGTGCTCTTTCTGTTCTCGGTAATCTGCCAGGAAACAAAGGCCGAGCAATCCCCCGCCACCAGTGCATTATGAAGGGCATTGCCGATACCCTTTCGAATAGGTTCGGGCCAGTCGTGCCCGCCTGTCCCGCCCTCGGTTATCCAGAATGGCTTGCCCGTACCTGCGATAAGGTCCCGAAACTTACCCGACGAAGTGGCCGACATCTCCGCCTTCACCCCATCCTCATAACCGTGCGTGGCAAATACGTCCAGCGCCTTCAAAGCTTCCTCATTTTCCTTTATCACCTTGACATACGAACCCGTACCACCCTGATAAAGATGGCTGGTCATCGTCTCCGGCCCGAAAATCTTCACATAGCCATAGCCTTCCGCATCCAGCATCTCACGAAGCATAATTATAATGGTGACATAGTCCTTCCCGTCCCAAACACAACTCTCGAAAGACTGGGTAAACTGCACCTCATTGCCGGCGCTTACGGCATAAAAAGGGACGCCAAGCTTCTCATGCAGCTTCACGTACTCCACCATCCATTTGCAGAAATGCCGGTAATACTTCGGATCGACACGGTTGTTAATTCTCCCGTAACTTCCCGCCCGAATCGCCCCGGACTTTTTATCAGTAATAGACTTATTAACCTTCATCCACGCCGGTGGACTCCAGACCGTCCCAATGATTTTAATCTCCGGATTTATCTTCAAAATACCCCTGCCGAAATCGACGAATATCTGTGGCCGTCCGCCATTGGAGCCCATATCGAAATCCTCAAAGCGAATTTGCCTCCAGTCTTCCTTCTGTTTCTCAAATGTCGGCCCCCACATATTCACGCGAAGCATATTGAGTCCCACGCCCTCGGCATATATCTTTTGAAACTCCTCCGTACGATAAAGCTCGCGGAACCTGCCCGACCATGCAATAAGACATGTTCCGAAACCCTCGATAGCCTGATATCGCCGGGCTCCGTCCACTGTAACATCCTCGCCCAAAGCCGCCCCGGTCGAAACAAAACCGCTCAAAATAAACAAAATCCCTGCTACCCATATAAATCCGCTGCGCATCGGCATCTCCTTTTCAAATAATTACCTGTAGAATTAGACTGGTTCTCCTTTAACGCTGCACAGATTAACATAAAATAACGAGAAGCACAAAAAATTTAGGGCAAAAAAATTCGGGCTTCAGCCTCCACAGAAGGCTGAAGCCCTTTTTCCGGTTAACCGCTTTTCGCCGGACGCTAAAAACGCCCAGCGGCTCTCCTCAATTATCAGTAATCATTCGTAAAAAACAAATCGACAAAAGTCAATAGCAAATCTTATAGAATAGCAAAAATACCGAATACACAATAGTCAATTATCAATATCAAAGCCGTAGATACGGCGTTGTCTGAGGGAATTAACAGTAAACTGTCCGAACATCGCAGTTGAGTTAACAGTAGTATTTATTAAAGATATAATCATAGTAAGGTAATGTGGATGAAGAAGGTATGAGTGAAATAGATAATAATACTCTTGGCCAAAAATCGCACTCAGGCATACTGGCCATAGTATCACTTGTTTTAAGTATTCTGGCGATTATCGCCGTTATACTGTCAATCCGCAGAGTCGAGGCCGTACAAAGCCTCCCGGGCTGCCTCATAGCTGAAACACCAGGCTTTAGAGTTGTTCACAGTCTATGTACCATCCTTCCGACAGGCTCACTTATTGCCGGTTTCGTGGCCCTTAAACGAATGTTCTGCGGCCGCAGAAAACTATGGAGCATAATGTTCGCATCAGAAGGTGTTATTATTTCTCTGGGCGTACTTATTGCCTATTGGTTAAATTTGGCGCACCTGGCATCCGGCCACATACATTAATCCTTTAACTCGAATCATCGCTCGTTCATCCCTGAGAACCAATTCTGAATTCCCCTCGTCCGTCCTCCGTCTCCTGCGATTTCATAGATTCAGGTGGCAAACACAGCACCGGACTTATTTTGTACATGAAAGAAATATCTAATGGGGTTGACAAAATCGGCTTAGGTGAATATACTAACCAATCTTATTTTTCCCTGTAGAGTTACTGCTTTGAGAAATGCTTACTACCTGCTCTGCGAAGTCGCTGAGCGGACGTGTAGAAATATTGGATATAATCCTGTTAATAGGATTATCTTAATGCGAAATTGTAGTTAGAAGGAGAATTTTAGAATGGCAGAAAAAAGGGTGTATTTTTTCGGCGGCGGCAAAGCCGACGGTAATACTAAGATGAAGGAATTACTGGGCGGTAAGGGCGCCAATCTCGCCGAGATGACAAAGATAGGAGTGCCGGTCCCGCCAGGCTTTACCATCGGTACTAAGGTATGCAGCGAATATTATAAATCCGGCGGCAAATGGCCGGCCGGACTTCAGGCGGAAGTCGATAAAAATCTTGCCAAGCTCGAAAAGGCAATGAACGCCAAACTCGGCGATCCCAACAATCCGCTGCTTGTCAGCGTACGAAGCGGAGCGGCCGTATCGATGCCCGGCATGATGGACACCGTTCTTAATTTGGGATTGAACGACGAAGTTATCGAAGGCATTATCAAAAAGACAAAGAATCCGCGATTTGCATATGATATTTATCGTCGGTTTATCGATATGTTCGGCGATGTTGTTATGGGCTGTGAGCATGAGCACTTCGAAGAAGTAATTCATGCGGCGAAGAAGAAAGCCAGAGTCGAACTCGATAACGAGCTGAGTGCGGAACAATTGAAGGAAGTCGTCGATAAATATAAGAGTGTCTATAAAAAACACGTTGGCGAAATGTTTCCACAGGATGGCAGAGTCCAGCTAAGACATGCCATTGACGCAGTGTTCGGCTCGTGGATGATACCAAGAGCGATCAGGTATCGGGAGCTTAATAATATTACCGGTTTGTTGGGGACGGCCGTGAATGTTCAGGCGATGGTGTTCGGCAATATGGGCGATGACTGCGGGACGGGCGTTTGCTTTACGCGTAATCCGAGTACGGGCAAGAAAGAATTCTACGGCGAGTTTTTGATGAACGCCCAGGGCGAGGACGTCGTGGCCGGGATAAGGACGCCGATGGAATTAAAGAAATTGAACAGGAAGCTGCCGAAGGCTTACAAGCAGCTTACGGCGCTCATGAGCCGGCTGGAGAAGCATTACAAAGATATGCAGGATATGGAGTTCACTATCCAGAACAAGAAGCTTTATATTCTTCAGACGCGAACAGGCAAGCGGACTGCCGAGGCAGCGGTCAAGATAGCCGTAGATATGGTTGGCGAAAAACTCATCACGAAAAAAATGGCGGTTACGCGCGTAGAGCCGGAGCAATTGGACAGACTGCTGCATCCTCACTTCGATCCGAAAGCCAAGCGCAATGTAATCGCAAAGGGTCTTCCGGCATCACCCGGTGCGGCGGTCGGGCAGGTTGTATTCACCGCAGACACCGCAGAAGCCTGGAGAGATAAGGGCAAAAAGGTCATTCTCGTCCGGAAAGAGACCAGCCCGGAAGACATCGGCGGAATGGACGCGGCCGAAGGTATTCTCACGGCTTTCGGCGGAATGACAAGTCACGCTGCGGTTGTCGCACGCGGTATGGGTAAATGCTGTGTCGCAGGCGTCAGCGCTTTGAATATCAACTATACAACCAATAAATTTACCGTCGGCAAACTAACCGTTAAGCAAGGCGACTGGATCAGCCTGGATGGCTCGAAGGGTGAGATTATGACGGGCCAGTTGGCTACGGTAGAGCCTGCTATGAGCGGCGACTTCGGTAAGTTTATGGCAATTTGCGATGATGTGCGTAAATTAGGAGTCCGCACAAATGCTGATACACCTGACGACGCAAAGAGGGCAAGAGACTTCGGAGCCGAAGGCATCGGGCTTTGCAGGACCGAGCATATGTTCTTCGAGGGTGAGCGGATATGGCCTGTCCGGCAGATGATTTTAGCAGCCGATGATTATGCCCTGATGATTGAAAAAATTGGAGCGGCCGAGACCCCCAAAGAGAAAAAGGCAATCGAAAAGGAATACGCCGCAGCAAAGAAGCAGTTCGAAGGTGCACTGAAAAAGCTGCTGCCTTATCAGCGCAATGATTTCGTTGGTATCTTCAAGGCGATGGCTGGTCTGCCGGTTACTATTCGATTGCTTGACCCGCCGCTGCATGAGTTCCTGCCGCAGGAAAAAGGGAACCAGGCAGAGATGGCGCAGCAGCTTGGTATCAAGCCGGCCGTAGTGAAGGCTAAGGTTGACCAACTGCACGAGTTCAATCCGATGTTAGGTCATCGCGGGTGCCGTTTATCGATCACGTATCCCGCCATCTACCGTATGCAGGCAAGAGCGATAATCGAGGCGGCTCTGAACGTGAAAAAGGCAGGCAAGGTTGTTCTTCCTGAGATTATGATTCCACTGGCTGGTGCTGTTTCAGAATTGAAGCTGGTTAAGGATGAAATTCTCGACGAAATCGATATGGTCTTTAAGGAGAAGAAGGCCAAAATCAAGTACATGGTTGGCACGATGATTGAGGTGCCGAGGGCGGCTCTGACAGCCGACGAAATCGCAACAGAGGCGGAGTTCTTCAGCTTCGGGACAAATGACCTGACACAGATGACGATGGGCTTCTCGCGGGACGATGCCGGCAAG
>JAVVFI010000103.1:0-13897 GCA_032250555.1 Sedimentisphaerales bacterium | reverse complement strand
CTATGTATAACTTTCTCAGGCCCGGATTTCTCGCCTGCGGTTAACCAAACCAAAAATACAGGCAACCAAACATAAAGCCGCCGTTCCGAATGCACCTATGATAATGCCCTCAATATTACACTGAGCCCACTGCCATGATTCGGACAAATCACGTGCAAAAGTTCCCCAGGCAATAACTGCAACACTTACTCCGATAGAAACAAGGCCGTGCCACAGTCGAAGGCGTACTCGCATAAAAGCCAAAAGAAACAAACCTAAAATCGCCCCGCCAAAAATTCCTGATATTTGCCACCAAACATCCAAAATACTCCTTGCCCTAATCATTAAAAGAGCGGCACTGGTCCCAAGCAGACCCCATACCACGGTCGATGCCCGCAGAAATATCATACTGTTACGCTCAGAAATATCTGGCTTCAAATATCGCTTATAAAAGTCCAGCAGTAAAACCGTCGCCGAGCAGTTCAATGCCGAATCCACCGTACTCATCGCAGCCGCTAAGATAGCGGCGATAATCAGCCCTTTCAAACCCGCCGGCACTTGTGTTGCGATAAAGTAAGGGAACATCTGATCACCTTTTGTTATCCCCTCTCCAAGAGCATGTCCGTTTGGAGAATAAAAGGCAAAAAGAGCCGTCCCGATATAAAGAAAAATTGCTGTAAGAGGAATATAAATCAGCATGGCAATCCAGATTGAACGTTTCGCTTCTCGCTCACTTGGAACTGAGCAGTATTTCTGAACGTAGTTCTGGTCGGCCAGCAGGCTCCGAAGATTCTCTGTAATGCCATAGATGATCATCACCCATATCGTGCGGGAAGAAAGCGACAAATCCCAACTGCCTAAGCTGAATTTGTTCGCATCGAAAGCCGCTTGCATTAAAGGTTCTGGCCCTGAAAAAACCTTGTATGACAAACTAACAGCGCAAAAGACAATACCAACAATCATAATCATCGACTGCATAACATCGGTCCAAATCACCGCTTCCATTCCTCCAAGCAGTGTATAAATAATTGTAATAAGCCCGATGACTACGATTACAGCACCAATGTTCCATGTAACAAAAGTACTTAACAACAGGCTGGCTAAGTAAAGAATAACTGCAACACGCCCTACCATTAACAGCACAAACGCCAAAGCTGCATAAATTCGTCCCCAGGAACCAAGTCTTTCCTCAAGAAAGCTGTAAACACTAATCAATTGTGATTTTCGATAATACGAAACGGCGTATTTACAAACTACCCATACCACCGGCAGAATACAAATCGAAAAGATAAACGGATGCCAGTTGCTATCGAAGGCCTTGCCAGGCGTGGCAATATATGAAATACTGCTCGTATAAGCACTCATCACGGCCAAACCCGCCGCCCATGCCGGAATAGAACGACCGGCAACCATGAACTGATCCGACGTCCGACACTTACGGGTATAATAAACACCCATTCCAATCAGAACTGTACCATAAAGAATAAGGATACCAATATCAATTCCACTAAGATTTCCCTGCATAATCTTTCAACTCCATTTTTAATCTATTTTTCAGGTGCAATTCCCAGTTCCTGCACATATTGCTGAATCCTGTTGTGCTCTTCCTGGCGAAAACGATGAAATGGCTCAGCCATGAAATCACTGCAAATGCCCATACACGAAAGCGCACATTTAATACCTTTGAGATAGCTCGATTCATATTGTCCAACAGTATAAATGGCGCTGCTTAGCTTCATTACCTTTTCATGCAGGACTTCTATCTTCTTTAGGTCTTTTGCACAGGCCGCATTATAAAGCCCGACATAAAGCTCCGGAAGGAGATTGGCCCCTCCACAGACACCGCCGTGCCCACCTAACAAAACTGTCTCGGCCAGCAATTCCTCTCGCCCCATAAGAAGTGTAAAATCCGGATGGTCCTTAAGCAGAATCTGAAGTCGGCGAAAATATATCATATTACCCGAACTGTCCTTTATGCCCGCAACACCCGGCAAGTCAGCCGCAGCCCGTATGGTATCAGGCTCGTAAACCATCTTGGTATAACTTGGCATATTATAAAGAAACATCGGCAGCGGTAATTCACTTAAAAGATGCTTGAGATACTCGAGTAATTCCGGCTGGCCTGCTGGAAAGTAATACGGCGGCGCAAGAACAACTGCCTCCGCACCTGCATCACAAGCTTTGTTCGCAAGGTTAACTGATTCTACAAAAGACGTATCGGTTATTCCAACCAGTACTGGGACCCGTTTCTTAACTTGTTTACAAATACGTTCGATAACTTCATATCGAAGGCGATAACTCAGACTTGGCGCCTCAGCCGTTGTCCCTAAGATAAATAAACCGTGAACACCACCAGAAAGAATATGCTCTACCAACCGCTCAAGGCCGGCAACATCGAGAGCATCTCTGTCCTGAAGCGGCGTAACCATAGGCGGAATTATACCACTCAGCGGCTTCGGTAATAAATTCGAGTTTGATTTCATCTTTATCAGTTCTCCATTTTACTGTTAATCTTACTGCACAATTCAAAAAATGCCAGCACCCTTTCATCCGGCGTACCGGCATCTATATCTCCAACAACTACATCACATGGTGCATATTCACATGCAATATTTTCCAAGTCTATTCGTATCGTCTCCAGCGATTTATCTGTCAGGTCAGTCGGCTTATATACAATTGCGCGCCGAGCATCAGTAAATGTTTTTTTCGCCCTGGCAAGGTTCGAATCTAATCCCATATCAATATAGCTAACGTTAGGAACACCGGCATAATCATCGATATAGGGATCGGCATTCCAGGCGCAGTTATGGATACCAATGCTTCCAAAAGCTTCAGCTATCCGACAATCGAAAGGAAGAAGAATATCACGATACTGTTCGGGTGAAATCATATTGACCAGGCAGTTGCTGACCGTCAAGAAATTGACTCTCACTCCGCTCTCCATTTGCCGCTTATAAAGCCGGCTTGCTCCCTCAATCATAGTAGTACAGACACAATCAAAGAGGTGGCGGCAGCGTTTCGGGCAGTCAATAAAATCATAGAAAAGTTGCTCGCCGCGCAGGCGATAGGCGTTATTAAGCACTCCCTGCCAGTTCATATATCCTTCGATCCTTCCTTCACTAGCAGCAATCCAGTCCACCTGAGCCATAAGCTCCCGGAATAAATGATTCCTGTCAAGGTCAGGCGGTTTTAAATGATCAAGCTCATTATCACTTAAGTATTTATGTTCACAGTTAGGCCAGTTATCCTCGGCATAAACAGCCGGAACTCCATAAATCGCAGCCACGCTGACACATCCGTAAGTCCCGGTTAATATGTCCATAGGTCTATCAGGCTGGTCGATACCGCCGATTCCTGTCTCTGGAAATCGGCGTTTTAACTCACTGCGCATCTCCAAAATCGTCCGGCGCCGATAAGCCGGATCGGTATGCCACTGCCGGCCGAAATCAATTCCAATCGCCGTTCGATACCAATTCGGTGTAAAGCCAATTTCCGGCCGTAGAAACTTTTCCCCACCCGTTACTGGCCGCCGAGTCGCGGGTGCCGCCGGAGCTATATAGCTAATCAGTTGACAAGTCTCTGTTGACATTACTTTATTTTCTGTCATCGGTTTCATTTTATACTCAGATTGCAGTATTGAAAAGCCAAAAGTCACGGGCTGAGACTATAAGTACGAGTAATGTGCACTATCTCTACAATACCAGATTAAAAGCTAAAACAATGAATTACAGACTAAAATATCACAGCCGGATTTAGTATAATCGTTCTTATGACTCTCTCTCAAGAGATAAAACATAAAGCTATTGAATTCGGATTTGACCTGATTGGCATAACAGATGCCTCGCCTATCGATAACCGGCATATCAAGCTGTTAAGCCATTGGCTAAAGTCCGGCCTCGCCGGGCAGATGGGCTACCTGCACAAAAATTTTGAAAAACGCACCCACCCCGCCCTGCTTCTGGAAAAAGCTCAATCAGTGATATGCGTAGGCCTCAATTATAAACCGCCGAAACAAAACTCAAAACAATCCGGCCCAACTGTCCCAATGGGCAAAGTAGCAAGCTACGCCCAATATGAAGATTACCATCCATTTATAAAAGAACGGTTGCGCAAATTAACTGAATTTATTAGCTCTGCCGGTGAAGGGCAGCACAAATTCAAAATTTGTGTTGATTCTGTACCGCTCGCCGAGCGGTCACTGGCTTACAAGGCCGGCCTGGGCTTCATTGGAAAAAACCGCATGTTAATCAATCCCGCACTGGGTCCGCAGATATTTCTCGGTGAAATAATAACAACTCTAAAACTTCCAACTGACAATCCAATCACATACAATTGCTCGAACTGCGACAATTGCATCAAAGCCTGCCCGACACATGCCTTGACGCTTGATGAACAATTTGACGCAAATAAGTGCATAAACTACCTGACAATAGAATACAAAGGCCTGATACCTTCCGAAATGGCGAAAAAAACAGGCGACCGAATCTTTGGCTGCAACGAATGTATTATTGCATGTCCCTACCAGAAAAATGCGCCCGTTTGTAAAAACAAACAATTCAAGCTCTACAAAAACAGGGTCAAACTTGACCTGAGCTGGATTTTGAATTTGACACAACAAGACTTCGACGCCGAGTTTGCTGATTCCACGATTAAACGTTCAGGCCTCGATAGATTGAAAAAAAACGCTCAAATCTGTCTTGATAACATAAACAGGTATTCATAACATACCCATCTCCAACTGGATAAGCTGAAATTAGTTGACAATTTACGATGCTTATCCTAATCTAATAATAGCAACAACCTTATTACGTTATTATATCGCGTTAAGAGAAATTCTAAGCTTCGGGAGGACATGTGTCCGTGGAAAAATACAACCGTAAATTAGCAGCATCTTTGGCGTTGGCCGTTGCTTTTGTTGCCATATTACCATTGTCTGCAATATCTGCCAAGGTCACTCCTGCTATCACGCTTAAGCAAATTGAAGCCGATTGGCTTCATCAGGAGGAGCTTCGTAACATTACCAGGGTATCCACAGACGGTAAAGTCACACCCCAACAGGATGCAATTGGCGCCTGCGATGGCATCAAGGATGGGGGGATTGGATTTCACACCAAAAACGAAAACAAGCCCTGGTGGCAGATTGACCTGGGCAAGCGAATGTCGCTGGAACGACTCGTGTTATATAACCGCTGCGATCTTCCTGAAAGAACATCAAGAATAATCGTCCTGCTTTCCACTAATGGAAGAAACTTCGAACAGGCATATCAGCACGATGGCACAACCTTCTTTGGGTACACGGATAAAAAACCATTAGTGATTAAGCTTCTAAACGCTCAGGCACGCTACATTCGACTTCAACTACCCCAAAAGAGCTATTTTCATCTTGACGAGGTGGAAATCTACGCTCCCGGTTCAAACAATAATATCGCTCTCGGTAAGCCGGCTACTCAAAGCAGCGTCAGCCAGTGGTCGAAACCGCACTTTCAAAAACAACTTCGCAATTCCCTGCGAATTGATGAAGTTATCCAGCGTGGTCTTAAGCTCGCAGAGAGTTTAAATCAGCTTGATGTAGATACCGCAGGACAGATAAGAACCTTAAAATCTATTGCAGAAAAAGCCGATAAACTTCAATTGGATGCGCCCGAAAACATTCATCGCTCATTATATATTCAGGCCCGTCGAGCGGTACGGGAAATGGCCTTTAAAAATCCCTTATTGGATTTCGATACGATTTTATTCGTAAAGCGCGCCCCCGGCACCCTGCCTCACATGTCAGACCAGTACTACGGCTGGTGGTCACGTCCCGGCGGAGGCATTTACTTGCTTGAAAACTTAAAGAACGACAAACCGCGTTCACGCTGCCTTACGGTAGGCTGGCCGGCCGGAAGTTTTCTGCGACCCGAGCTTTCATATGACGGCAAAAAGGTTCTCTTTGCTTATTGTCGATACTATCCACACGTAGCCGGAATGGAAAAAGTGGATAAGGACAAGCTCCCTGAAGATGCCTTTTATCATATATTCGAGATGAGCATCGACGGGACAGATACCAGGCAGCTAACGTACGGCCGGTATGATGATTTCGACGCAAGATACCTGCCGGCTGAAACACGTCACCTTAGTAAGTCAAACCACGACATCGTTTTTCTATCGACACGAAAAGGCCAGTTCGTCCAGTGCTCAAAGGCTGGTTCCGCCTCGACCAACCAGGCCACACTGCCCGACAGCTATGTACGTTGCGGAGGTGACAATAAACGCCCATGCGCCGTCTTTACTCTTCACGCAATGGATTCTAACGGCAAAAACCTGCGGCCCATCTCGGCGTTTGAAAATTTCGAGTGGACACCATCGGTGGCCCATGATGGTAACATTATTTACGCCCGTTGGGATTATATCGACCGCTTCAACGGCCACTTCATGAGCTTGTGGTCAACGAACCAGCACGGTTCAAATCCACAGCTTGTTTATGGCAACTTTACTGAGAAACCGCAGTGCATCTTTGAGGCACGGGCAATCCCGAATTCTCACAAGCTTATTTTCACAGCCGCTGCTCATCACTCTATTGAAGGCGGGGCACTCGCTTTGCTGGACCGCTCACGAGGGACCGAAGGAACCGATCCCATCACTCGACTTACTCCCGATGTGTGTTTTCCCGAAGCCGAGGGCTGGTCACCAACGTACTATGCAAATCCATATCCGCTTTCGGAGCAGTTCTATCTCGTCGCCTGGAGTGACAAACCCCTGCCGCCGCATCGTGGTAGTAGCCAGGTCACAGGCTCCCAAAATCCCGTCAACGCCCTTGGCTTATATCTCTACGACTCGTTTGGTAACCTTGAGCTGCTTTATCGGGATCCGGAAATATCAAGTATGTACCCCATTCCTTTGCGTAGGCGAGAAAGACCGTCAATACATCCCGATACAGTTGATTGGGAAGGCACTCAGGAAGGACGCTTTATCATACTGGATATCTATAAGGGCCTTCGACACCAGTCTCAAGAAAACACCATCAGCCATGGTTCTATTAAACAATTACGCATAATCGGTGTACTGCCAAAAACCCAGCCGCACATGAATACCCCCAGCCTCGGTGTCTCAAAGGAAGATCCTGGTAAATTCATCCTTGGAACAGTTCCTGTAGAAAAAGATGGCTCGGCCTATTTCCGAGTGCCGTCAGGAATACCTGTTTTCTTCCAGGCCCTCGACCAAAACGGTTTGGTCGTACAAACCATGCGCTCTCTCACTTATGTCCAGCCGGGACAAACGCTTTCCTGCATTGGCTGCCATGAATCCCGGGAAGTCGTCCCGCCGGTAGCGGCCCAGCCATTAGCCGTACAGCGCGAGCCTTCGAAAATCACTCCCGGCCCAACAGGCTCATGGCCTCTACGCTTCGACCTTCTTGTACAGCCCGTATTGGATAAATCCTGCGTGTCCTGCCACCAGCCAAACAGTCCCAACGAGATAGCTTCCCGCCTTGACCTCAGCCCGGCCAAGTCCTATGAAAATCTGCTCTCGTTCGCAGACAAAGACCTCGAAAAGCTGGCCTTTGAAAAAGACAGGTCCATAATTGGTCAATGCACGGCCGCTCAGAGTAAGCTGCTTGAGTCACTTGAAAACGGCAAAGGTCACGAGGATTTACAGCTTAACGAAGATGATTTTAATCGTCTTGCCACCTGGATGGATGTATATGCACAAAGACTCGGTTCTTTCAGTAAACACCAGGAAAAGCAGTTACGAGAGCTTCGTCAGAAAATGACGCCTTTATTAGCGGAGTAAATTCAGGTTTAATAGCACCATCAACAATGCAAAAAGGCCGGCAACATCCGCTCTTTAAATATCGTATTTTGTATTACAAAAATAATACTACAATATACGAAATGAAAAATAAATTACGGGGCAAGGAAAAAGTCGGTCTCACAGGAAGGCACTTCACAGCCTTGATATACGTCAGTATCCTGAAGTGTGTATATATCATCCTCTAAGATGCCGGTAAAACGGCTTTTCAGAAACTTTATATGGCCGTCTCCGAATAAAACGTTCTGCCCGCGGCGATTGTGATTGATACTATTAAGTGTCAGCAGAGTCCTGGTTAATTTCAGTTGAAACTCTTTGGAAAAATCTTCCGGTAGGTTCTCGAAAAGCGGATTCATATCCGCCATTATAACCTTCCGGCACTGTAGCTTGCCGTTTGCTATTCTTCTGCAGTTTATCTGGAAACTATAGGTTACATATCTCCTGCTGGGAAAATCTTTTAATTTTTTGATTTGCGAATCGTCGAGTTTCACAGGCACATCACCTTTACATGCAGGGCATACAAAGTTCTCTACATCAACGTAGCCGCCTTTCGACAAAAGATATACATTGCGAGTATTGGAATGATTATCCCCCCCCTGGTCTCCCAGCTTCCACCACGGCGCTCCGGCTATTGAGGCAACTGCAGGCGTTTGATTATCATAGTCGGAAATGTAATTGCGTAATCCCTGAAATACGCTGCTCATTTGCATTTTGCATCGCTGCCGGAAGGATCTTTGATTGAGGGCTTTCAGCGTAGGAACAATAATCCCAACGCTGAAAATAATCAATGCCGCTACAGCAGCTCTTTGGCCCATATTACGCCAGGCACCGATCTTGATAGTAACTCTTTTTCTCTGCTCGGTCGCAAGTAACTCGCGCAATTGTCGCTGGCTGGATTCCAAATGATTTTGAACCCGCCAAATAGTATTTTCCACAAGCTCATCAGGACAGCTTTCAGGCTCTACGCTGCCAAGAGGCTCAATTGCAGCTCTAAGCTTTTGTTGAATTTCGGCGGCTTCTTGATTAGATGAGATTAACGCCTCGGCCTCGTCAGTCTCTTTCTGTGATGTCAATCCTATACAGTAATCAAACAATAATTGTTTTTGCTCGTTGTTCAGCGAATTCATTAATTTTTTTTGCTCCCTACTGATGTTTTCCACTCTTTTGAAAAACGACTTACTGCCGTATGCAACCTACTTTTAACCGTTCCGATAGGTATACTCAAAATCTCCGCCATTTGTTTGTAAGAAAATCTGTTAAAATATGCAAAAACCAATATTTCTCGAAGATTTTCCGGCATATCCGATATAATTCGCCTAACACGAAGGGCGGTTTCATCTTTTTGGAGCTGATCGTAAGGCATTGTGCTGTCAGAACTAACTGAATTCAACATATCATCAAATGACATGTCCTCAGAATCCGTCATAGTACCAATCGGGATGGCGTTTTTTCGCTGCCATTTGCGAAGGGCATCCTTTGCCTTGTTGGCGGCTATAGTAAATAACCACGGACGCAGAGGCCGGCTTGTATCGAAACTCTCTTTACTGTTAAATAACTGTAAAAAAGTCTCCTGAAAAACGTCTTCAACAAGTTCTCGCCGATTTAAAAACATGCGTAGAAATGCATAAAGACCGTTTTTATAACGGTTTACGATTTCACGAAATGCGGCCTCCTCACCCTCTATATATCGAGTTAGAAGCTCACCATCAGTTAATTTTGTTAAATCTTTAGCCATAGTTACAACATAAAATGAATCTTCACAACATTACCATTATAAGCGATTGGCAATTAAATTAAAATCTTAATCACAAGGATTTTACATCTATGGATATAGATAAACTCTATCAGCCAAATATAAAAACACCTTAGTTTAAGTAAAATGTGAATATCGACAAGTAGAATGTTTGGGTATATTTCATATTCAGCGGTTTATATCGGACGCAGGCTATTGTTCAGGATGTTTTTTACTTGACTAAATAGCAATTAATTTATATAAATAAATATGGTTTGCTGCTCGTACAGTCAGGCATCTGAGGGCTTTCTATCTCCTTTCGGGCGTAATATCTTATTTTTAAACGAATAGAGGAGGAGTGAATATGTGGAGCACAGAGTTACTTCAGCAATTTTGTATTGCTCCGAAAATATCTTACATTTCGATTAAAAACTTAATTATTTAAGGAGGATTCTTACATCCAGACAATGATTTTGGGATTTCTGTTTTGTTATTTTCTCATCTACTAATTCACATTAGGAACAAAAAACTATAACTTGGAGGAAAGAATTATGTTGGAGAAAAAATTCGTACAAGCTTTACTCTGTATGATGGTAATGGTCGGTTGTTCAGGTACTATAGCTATGGGGGACAATATTTTATTTATTGTCAATGACCCGACAGAAGCCACATATCAGGCTGATATTTTGATAAAAGAATTCCTCGAAGGACTTGGGCACACTGTAACATATTTTGATGACGACGAAGACGAAGCAGCCACTGAGGCCGCTGCCGCCGCCGCAGATTTGGTCTTTATTTCTGAATCGGTCGGTTCTGGTGGAATCAGGGAGGAAATCACAGAGATTGAAACACCTATGATCATCACGGAGTGCTGGGCCTGGGATGAAATGGGTTTAACCTTAGGTGGAGGTGCAGGTCAGGATGTGGCAACCACAGATATTGAGATTGTAAATCCCGGACATCCTCTGGCTGCAGGTCTAAGCGGGACGGTCCCCGTTCTGACTGAAATTACAGGCACAGAAGGCACCGCTCGTTTTAGCCAGGGTATCGCAGGCGAGGAAGCTACCGTCATTGCGACAGCCACCTTAGCTGATGGCCAGACTTATGATACTATTCTTGTTTACGAAAAGGGAGCTAAACTGGCTGCATCGCCTACAGACGGCTCTGAACAAATAGCAGCGGATCTCCGCATCTGTATTGGCTTTGATTATAATGCGATTTCTGTATTTAATGATAATGCTTATGCTCTGCTTGAGGCGGCCGTTAAATATGTCTTCGGTGTGAAAACTCAGGCAAGAATCCCGGAACCCAGCGATGGCTCCTACTATACCGATGTGTGGGCAACCCTTGGCTGGAAACCTGGAGATTTAGCTGTTTCCCACGATGTGTACTTCGGCGACAATTTTGATGATGTCAACGCCGGAGCAGAAACCACGTTCCTCGGTAACCAGGCCGAAACTTTCCTTATCGTCGGCTTCCCCGGATTCGCTTTTCCTGATGGTCTTGTACCGGGAACGACATATTACTGGCGTGTTGATGAGATCAATAACGACGAACCGAACAGTCCCTGGACAGGTCTTGTCTGGAGCTTTACAATTCCGCCTAAGACCGCATACAATCCCAATCCAGCCGATGGCGTCCTCTCGATACCTGCTGATACCACTCTTACCTGGACAGAAGGTTTTGGTTCGAAACTCCACACCGTATATTTCGGCGATAATTTTGACGATATTGATAATGCCGCCGGAGGACTCCCGGTGGGAACTACAAGTTATAACCCCGGCCCGCTTCAATTGGCCAAAACTTACTACTGGCGGGTTGATGAATTTGATGTCGTTGAAACGCATAAAGGCCAGGTTTGGTCCTTTACAACCGAAGGCGGCGTCGCCAGTCCTGCCCCTGCTAACCGCGCCGTGGATATAACACAGACGCCCGTTCTTACATGGCAACCGGGAGTCTTTGCCGATACATATGAAGTCTATTTCGGCTCTGATGCTTCCTCTCTGGAATTAAAAGGCAGTGGAAACCTTGGCGCAGAAAGCTTTGAACCCGGACAGCTTGAATGGGATACCACTTACTACTGGCGTATCGATGAGGCCAATAACGCCAACGCCGACAGCCCGTGGACAGGCCCACTCTGGAGCTTTACCACGGCCAACTTCCTTATCATAGACGATATGGAGAGCTACAATGACATTAATGAAGGTGAGCCCGGGAGCAACAGGATATATCTTGCCTGGATAGATGGATTCGAGAATCCGACTGCAAATGGTTCTGTTGTCGGTAACTTAAATCCTCCAATTGCCGAGCAGACTATCGTTCACAATGGTAACCAGTCGATGCCTTTTGCCTACGACAACGCCGTCGGAAAATCCGAGGCGACCTTGACATTGACTTCCAATCGTGACTGGACAGTCAAAGGTATCAACACCCTGACAATCTGGTTCAGAGGCGCTGCAAATAACACCGCTGAGAATTTGTATGTTGCCCTTAACGGCAATGCAGTGGTCAATAATGACAATCCTGATGCAGCACTGAGAACTGCCTGGACCCAGTGGAATATAGACCTCCAAACCTTTGCAGACCAGGGCGTAAACCTTGCTAATGTAACTTCGATTACTCTTGGCCTTGGTAACAGGAATAATCCCGTTGCCGGCGGATCAGGTATGATGTACTTCGACGATATTCGGCTCAATGCACCGTAGCCTGTAAGTCGTAAATACCTTGGATAGCGACTGTTTATTTAATCTATTCGGGGCCTATGCCAATTAGGTATGGGCCTCTTTTTTGCCTATATAGATATCTTAAGTCATCTGTTGTTAATCATCTTCCACACGCCAGTATTTCTTTTCAGGCTCCCAGCTCTTGGATATCTCTCCGGTTGGCTTTACAACAACTGCTTTGCATTCAGCAGTAATTGTCCCATCAGGTAATAGTAATTTCGCTGCGACTTTCATACCTCTATGTCCTTTATGCTCCACCCACCCAACTGCCTTAAGCGGCGTATTGGTTGGTGTCGGCCTTCTGTAAGTCATGTTCAGTCTCAAAGTAACAAATAGATTATCGAAATTGCCGTCCAGCATAACAGATCTGCCCGAAGTCTCATCCAAAATCGCTGCGACAATCCCCCCATGTGCAATCCCCGGATACCCGTTAAACTGTTCCGGAATCGTAACATCTGCTTCAATCTGGTTCTCTTCAGGATTATTATACCATACCATTTTCAGCCCGAGATTATTGTCCCGCCCGCACATTAAACACGTTCTCGACGTCGGTTGTTTTATCATCGAATCCTCTTTTTTCTTGTTTCTATCTTTTGTGAGTGCATAATCCATACCCCCGCCTCCGATGAGTTTATTATGAAGGGAATTGTCGTCTAAGGCAATAAAAAAACCGGCATACCCGGGATTTCGCAGTGTTTAAAATTGGATTAGTTGTATTAGCCAAAGCTTTATCTGATACTTACTGAATAATCATGATATGATGATCCCTTAACATAGCGTAGGCGAAGCGGAAGCTGAATTACGCTGTCCAAAATCCAAAAAAGGAGTATCATGGTGCCATATTTTGCACCGTTTTCTCTTCAGCACCCATCACACTCGGAGCAACTTGGAGCAGCTTATTTACACTCAATCCTTTCAAACTGAAACGTCGACACATCTCCACATCCTCCTGATTCTCACATCCTGCTTTCAGGAGTTCCATCAGCTTTTCGTCACCCACCCATTTCTCAAAACGCTTACCTTTTGTTTCTGCCTCCTTCCTCTCATTCGCTTCTTCCTCCTTTCGACCTTCAGCCGCCTCCACTAATTCTTCCAACAATTCAGGCCTGCGCTCGATATCTCGAATCAGCAATGGCCATCCCAATCCAATCCCAACAAACTTACCCAACTGCTCAAATGTAATTCTCTTACCTTCTTTTGGCTCATACAACCCTGTTACCTTCGCAGTCGCCGCTCTTAATCGGAAAATATTCACAAACTGTTTCGCCCGCCGTGGATTGAATTCAAAAGCCTTTGAAACCGTCAGAACAATTGTTCGGAAATTAAAATCATCACCATCGAACTTCAAAAATTCTTTTTCAATTTTCTTTTGCCTGATATCACGTTCTTTTTCTTCCAACTTTTCATCCTCTTCTATCTTTCCCTTTTTCATCTTGGCTGTTTTAGTTTTCGGCACTTCACCACTAAGTTCGCTTGGTGGTTGTTCTTCTGCTTCAGCACCTGTTTCAATTTGTTTCGTCTTGGTTTTTTTGGCTTGCTCTTTTTTCTCTTCTTTCATTTGCCCGGACATCCCCATCAGCATCTCATTGATACTCTTCTCATCCGGCTGGGGTAACCCGAATGGAACCTGGATAAATTTCTCAATAAACGAATAACCATATCTTACACCTCGCAG
>JAVVFI010000102.1:0-13935 GCA_032250555.1 Sedimentisphaerales bacterium | reverse complement strand
GAAGTAGAGATAATTAAAGAACCAGAGCCGAAACCGATATTACCTGCCGGACCGATGTTGAAGAAACCTGAGCCCGCCAAACTGAGCGGACCACAGGTTGTTCGAGTAGAAGCACTGGAACCGATAAGAAGACGGCCCAAGCCCAAACCGAAAGCCAGATACGACGCGCCTGTAACTGAGCCTTTGATGTACAGTCAAAATAAAGAGGGAGATTCGGCCTCATTAACCGGCAAGGACAAAAAAGCATCCCCAAAACGCCAAAAAGAAAGAACTCATGGGCGAAGACGAGATGGTAAAGATTTGGAAACCACAAAGAAACCTAAAGCCGGCAGCAGATGGCGTCAACGGGATATTGAAGAAAGACAAGCTCGTCTTGACGCGGCCGGTGGCGAGGGCCTGAGGGTAAGACCGACACGGAAAATCGCTTCAAAATCCAGGCAGAAAGCAGCAGGGCCTGTCAGGCCGACAAAGGCCACTATAAGCGAACCAATCACAGTAAAAGATCTTTCAGCGGCCATGGCTGTTAAAGCTACGGAGATCATCCAGAAGTTAATGCAGCAGGGTGTAATGGCAACCGCCAATCAGGTAATAAGCAATGAGGTTGCAGAAATGATTGCTTTGGAGTTTGACACCGAACTGATTATCGAACGCAAAAGCACCCTGGAAGAACAGATAAAGAAAGAATTTGAAGAGAGACCAAGAAACAATCTCCAGAAACGTGCAGTTGTCGCCGCAATGCTCGGACACGTTGACCATGGCAAAACCAGCTTGTTGGACAAAATCCGTTCAACACACATAGCATCCGGCGAGGCAGGCGGCATTACACAGCATATCGGGGCATCTGAAGTTACATGGGATGACAAAAAAGTGACATTTCTCGATACTCCGGGGCACGAAGCCTTTACGGCAATGCGTGCCAGAGGGGCCAATATGACTGACGTTGTGGTACTGGTGCTCGCTGCTGATGATGGAGTAATGCCGCAGACAGTCGAGGCGATAGCACACAGCAAGGCAGCAGGTGTTCCGATTATTGTTGCTTTGAATAAAATTGATTTGCCCGGCTGTGATATAAATCGAATCTATTCCCGCTTGTCTGAGCAGGAACTTACACCTGCTGAATGGGGAGGCGAAACGGAAGTCGTCAAAACCAGCGCAATAACCGGCGAGGGCATAGATGACTTGCTCGAATCCCTGGATTACGTGGCGGAACTCATGGAGCTTAAGGCCGATCCCACAATTCCCGCGACAGGATGGGTAATAGAAGCCAGAATGTCGGCGAAGCGGGGGCCGGTGGCGACACTTCTAATCAAGGAAGGTCGCCTGAAGAAAGGTGATACGGTATTAGCCGGTAATGCCTACGGCAGAATAAAAATGCTGAAAAACAGCTACGGCAAAACCATAAGGACAGGCACAAGCTCTATGCCGGTAGAGATAACAGGCCTTAGCGATGTTCCCCAGGCCGGTGATAGATTTTACTGCCTTAACGATATCAACAAGGCCAAAGCCGTCGCCGAAGAGAACCAAATACGCTCAAGAGAGAGTTCTTTGGCGGAGCGAACTCAGGTAACATTAGACAATTTATTCAGCCAGATAGACGCCGGCAAAACAGAAACATTAAACCTTATCATTCGCGCCGATGTCCAGGGCTCTGTGGATGTGTTGAAAAAATATTTATCAGAGCTTAGCGTCGAGGAAGTAAAGATTAATATTCTCCATGCCGCTCCGGGTGGCATTACTGAAGGTGATGTTGTGCTGGCTGAGGCATCGAATGCCATTATCATCGGCTTTAACGTTGTTCCCGAAGAATATGCAGCCAAGATAGCGGAATCCAAAGGAGTTGAGATAAGGCTGTACAATGTCATCTACCGTATAACTGAAGATTTACAGAAATCAATGGTTGGTATGCTTGAGCCTGAAGAGACAGAAAAGGCGATTGGCAGGGCTACGGTTAGAAATACATTTAAGATATCCAGAATTGGTACGATTGCCGGCTGCTACGTCAGCAGCGGATATGTAAGTAAGAACGCAAAGATGAGGCTCATACGCGACAACATCGTCCTTAAAGACAATCTCAGTGTAGAGTCGCTCAAGCATTTCAAGGATGACGCACGTGAAGTAAAGACAGGCTTTGAGTGTGGTATTAAGATTGTTGGATTCGACGACGTGAAAATCGATGACGTTCTTGAGTTCTATGAAATAGTGAAAGTGGCCAGAACCCTTTCGTCTTGAGGCGGTTCCCGTGTATTATGGCAACTCGAAGGCAGGAGAAAGTAGCTCGTGTGGTGAAAGAGGCCGTCAGTGACGCTATTGCTCACCGTCTTAGTGATCCCCGCATTGAAGGCTTCGTAAGCGTTACCCGGGTTGAAATGTCGCCTGATTTGCGAAATGCCAATGTATTTTTAAGCATTTTCGGCAAGGACGAAGTATCTCAGAGCAAGACTTTTACGGCAATAACACATGCAAAAAACCGAATACAATCTATGGTGGCCGGCAGTTTGAAAAGTAAATTCTGTCCTGTATTGCATATTTACAGGGATGAAATATTTAAAAAGACATTAGAGACTTTGAACCTGATAGACCAGGCCGTCAGTGAACTGGAAGAAGAAGATCCCGAAGAAGATTTGAACAACGAGGAAATATAAGTTGAACTCCCGACCACCGGGAGTAGTAACCCTGAATTTCGAAGGGCAAAATTGCCGCTGAGAAAATTAAGGCGTGATATCGAAATTTTTTATAACATCGGCAAGAGGCTGATATGAAGAACAGTAAAGATTATTCTAAAAAAATACAAAAACTACACAGCTCATTGAGCCGGAAATATCCGAAAATCCAAAAAGTTACACACGATGATCCTACCGATGCAATTGTCTATGGTATTATTTGCTCCAGGCTGGACGAGAAGACAACAGAATCCGCGATTAAAAGGTTCTCTGAATATTTCATTGACCTGAACGATTTGCGTGTTTCCCGGATAGAAGAAATTGTTGAAATGTTAGGCGAGGACACGCCTGTTGCAAGAGAGGTGGCCTCGACAATCACTACTGTTCTGCGAGCCATATTTAACGAATATCACAAAGTAAGCTTAGAGGGATTAAAGAAGGCGGGAAAACGCCCGGCCAGACAGATTCTTGAGAAACTCGAAGGTACCAACCGTTTTGTCATCGATTATTGCATGTTGACTTCTCTGCAAGGCCATGCCATACCGCTTACCGAAGGAATGATAGAATATCTCAAAGACAAGGGATTAGTCTATCCAGAGGCAAACGAGCAGGAAATAGGAGGCTTTTTGGCAAAGCAGATATCAGCCAAAAAAGGGTACGAGTTTTATGCCGTCCTGCGGCACAAAAGCGAGGCATACAGTAGCAAAAAGAAAAAAGCCAAAACCGCTGCCACAAAAAAAACAAAAAAGAAAGTAACCAGGACAAAAAAAAGGAAAAAATAAAAATATCATCATGTCAAATCAGCTATTAAAATTAGGTATTCCCGCAGGTAGTTTACAAAAAGCAACAATCGAACTTTTCGACAAAGCAGGTTTTCACATTTCTGATTCCAAAAGAAGCTATTTACCGAGTATAGATGACGAGCAAATCCGGCTTATCAGGCTGCGGGCGCAGGAGATGGGCAGGTATGTAGCCGACGGTGTTATCGACGCCGGCATTACGGGGTACGACTGGATAATGGAAAATAACTGTGATGTGGTGGATATATGCCAGCTCGCCTACAGCAAAGCAACAAGCAACCCGGCCAAGTGGGTATTGGCTGTTCCCAGTGAATCAAAGGTGAAAACCGCAAAGGATTTGGCTGGAGGTATCATTGCAACCGAACTGGTCAACGTAACAAAAAAATACTTCGCAGATCAGGATGTTAACGTAAAAGTTGAATTCAGTTGGGGAGCTACCGAGGTCAAAGCCCGGCTGGTCGATGCAATCGTTGAGCTTACCGAGACGGGGACATCGCTGCGGGCGAACGACCTGAGAATAATAGATACCGTCATAACCTCCACGACAAGGTTCATCGCAAATAAGCAGGCATGGGAAGATGAGTTCAAGCGTGAAAAGTTAGAAAATATCTCGATACTGCTTAACGCCGCAATCGAAGCCCGCAGTAAAGTGGGACTTAAAATGAATACAGAGAAAGGCAACTTGGAATCCATATTGAATATTTTGCCCGCTGAAAAAAGCCCTACTATATCGTCTCTGGCCGATGGAGATTTTGTGGCGATAGAAGTGATTATAGACGACAAAATTGAACGCACATTAGTGCCGGCATTAAAGCGGGCAGGAGCATCGGGAATAATTACCTATCCTCTGAATAAGGTCTTACACTAAGACGGCAAAAAAAGCTGATTTAAGATTTTTCACTAATACACCTATATAACTGCATGACGTTATTTAATTCAATCTCCTCCTCAGTCAACATCAGGTGAATTCAGGTATTTGAATTCGAAGGCAAAACCGTCTGACTTGCTAACGCCGTAAAGAGTGGACAAGCCAAAATATTTTTTGACGTCATCAAACTCCGGTAAAAGACCGAAATCAAACAAATCAAAGCCTGCCTGTGCAAACATCATTTTTGGAACAACAGAACCGGCTCTTCCACCGACACCCATCCCGGCCTCCGATTCCTTATTTTTCATTTGTTCGCTCAAATTGCGCATTTCAGACCAGATATACTTACCCGAAACCTTGTCATTTTGTAACGTCACCAGGCCGACAAGCGAAGGGATAGACGATTTCGCGATATTAAACCACCGCTCAGAATCCACTGATACATTCTCCGAGCTGTTTAAGGTACGAAGGGCCTGCTCTACGGCAGATTCCTTGGAGAAAATCAAATGAGTGTCAGTAACCGTAAAAGCATATTTCGGCATTTTTGGAATTTGCCCACTGTTGGGATTCTGCATTGGTCTTCCCGCCCCCGGCATCAGGCCCGGCATAAAGCCCTGGAAGTCGAGTAAATATATAGTGTGTCCGAGGAACTGCCGGATAGCATCAGGATTATTAGCCGCCAATAATTTGCCATGCAGAAGGGACAAAGAATTTTCAAGAGCACTTCTGTTTTCTATCGCTACACCAATAAGTGATGTCTCCGGTCCGGTTATATCGGCAATGGAAACAGAGTCATTTATGCTTTGAGCTATAATAATTTGCGAACCGAGATGGTCAACAATACCGGCTTTTATCTGCATCGGCGGTTCACCCTGCGGGCCGGCCGGTATGAGCGGCATATACATTAAAGCAGCAAACTGCGGTGAAAATCTGCTTAGAATATTACCAAGCTCACTATAGGCATTTTTGATATTCAAATTCACAAATGATAGTGAATACACCGACTTTGGAATAAACCGCGGGGTCCTCAAAGGCGCCGATTCCACTTCGAGCATTTTGGTAATCCCCTTCTTTTGGCCTTTGATTTTCAGAAATGCTTTGCCGAAAGAAGATCCTGCCGATGCTGTCGATAAAGCCCTCGGAACAATTGCCAGACCAAAAGACGTAACATTATCAAGACCGAGGTTGCCTATCATTGTTTTTGTCTTACCTTCGGTATCGGCGTTGATTGCTGTTTTGATAATTTGCTTGATATTCACATAGCAATCAATCTGTTCGGATTCCTGTAATTTAACCGCCCTCATAGTTGACGAATAGTCGGCGTCATCAGCTAATGTCGGACTGCTTGCACCTTTGATATGAGCAATAACATATTTCAAGACATCCATGTCAACCGCGACTATCAGACAATCGTCTATAAAACAAAAGTTATAAACCTCGGAAGTTTTGCGGATTATCGTTGTGATATCTACACCGCGGTAGTCTTCGTTTTTACGGTGGTCGCCGTCTTCAACCGCCTGTTTGACTTTCTTATCAGCCGCTTCTTTGATTTTATTTATACTCCGCCCCCACTCGATAATCACCACAAAAGGCGGGGCTTTGGTATCTTTTAACTTCTCGTTAAATACCACGGCAAGAGCTGCTCTGCCCTCGGGCATCTCATCCACACCGGTAAGTAATCCGATAGACTTGCTATTTCGCTCCCGGGATAGTTCCCGCCATTTGGTTTTAAGGTTATCGAAAAATGGCGCCATTACCGGGTCTTTGTAGAGTTTGTAAAAGCTGGTTTGTTCAAACTGCTTTTTGAGGCTGCTCATATTTTGAACATCAACCAACAGAACGGTATCCGGCGGGAGAAGCTTCGCCGTATCTGGCAGTGTTACGGCCCGGACAGGGGCCGGCGTCCATAAAAGGACAAGAGAATAAGAGCACAAAAGTATAATAGTAGTGAGGAGTTTACGAGACATTTTCGATGGATTGTTCATTTTAGTACCTTTCGTTAACCTTGAGGCCCCAGTGCATCTGGCTTAACTGCCGCCTTTAAGGAATTTTGGAATGGATTTATTGCGTCTTCTGTCCGGCTGGATGTATCTATAGCCGGTATTCGGGTTGTCTTTATCATAGGTAAACGCGTCGCGGTTATCTATGAAATGTTTAACATAGTTAACGGGAATGGCAAAGCCGAGTCCGCCGTAAAAAATATAGCCCATATTAGTAACGCCGATGACTTCCCCTGAAAGATTAAATAACGGGCCTCCGGAATTACCCGGATTAATATCGGCATTGGTCTGGATATATAAAAGCCCCTGGAAAGCCCTGTTCTTAGTGCTGATAACACCATTGGTAACGGTCCGTTCGAGACCGAGCGGATTGCCGAGAGCAAAAACCTGTTCACCGGCTTTGATTCGGTCGGTATCGCCAAGGTGAACGAATCTTGTATTCTTGCCTTTGAGGTCTTCGATCCTCAAAAGAGCCAGGTCAATAAAAGGATTAATCGCTTCGATTTTGACTTTTTTGTATTTATCTTTCTCAAAGCCGTCCCTCGTCTTGCGAAAGACGGTGACCTCAATTCTTGTTTCTCTCTCGATTACATGATAATTTGTTATAAGATACCCATCTTCATTTATGAAAAAGCCAGAGCCTGACCCCGCAGGACTTGAAACCAATACGACCGCTTCGGAAACCGCCTCTACGCATTTTTCAATGGTTGTTCTCCCAAGGCTTGCGGTTTTGTATAATTTATTATCCTGCTCTTTACTCGGACCGCTGATTTGGCCGATATCGGCATCGTCAACCGTCAAAGTTTCTGAGTATTCATACTCAAGTATCTTGTCCTTCGAAACGACCACAACCGTTATACCGATATCGATATAAACCTGGTCTTTCTTTTCAGTCAGGATATCGCCGGTTATTATCTGACCTTCCTTAAGGACGATTCTGTCGGCCGGACAAAGAACGCACCAGGCCAACAGAACAAGAGCACAAAAACATATTTGACGTACTAACCTGTGATTCGTATCTTTATGACTTAAATTCCAGAACATTTATCGCTCCCGAATTGACATTCCCTTCTACTCTTCAGCATTTTCCAACCGACATGACTGCCTGTCAGTATAATTTCATTGTAAGTGCTATCCAATCTCGACGCAATCAGAAAATAAAGACATGTAATTCCACCGCAGGAATGCGACGGTTATCGATGGACGCTTATAATGTATCCGTTTTACTACTTTGATAATGTAATGAAATCTCTGTATAAGCACTTTTAAATATTCGCGTTGCGTATTCTAAAAGCCTTTACTTTAACCAGGGAATATCCGCTTTAGTGTAACCCTGTCGTACCCACTCACGATGCCATTTCAATTCCCACAAATCATATAGCGGTATTTTTCGAACCGAACCGTCCAGAAAGCAGCCGTTTATCGTTCCATTGTGTCGGTCGATGAAGAACCGCCATATTTGACAGTCGCCCGCATTTACCGGAATGTAGCAAAGCAAGCAAACAAACGTAAAAAGACCCGCGGTGCTCAGGGAGTGGAAAAGCTATATTTCCGCAGGGGCGTTAAGATGCTGTTTTATAACATTTGGTTATTGTTGATGAGAATATATTATCATTGGAAATACTATATCATCAATCCACACAGTGTCGTCACCTTCGGAGTCCGAGCCATCCTTTGAATATGTCCATTCGAATGTTCTTGTACCCGCGTCGACCGGAAAAGACAATTGGGACCAATCCTCTTCACCCGACCAGACCCCTTTTTCCACACCATCAATCTTAAATGTCAAATTGTCATGACGCGGCTCCGATGAGATTTTACAATAGAAAGTGATATCACCGGAAACGCAAGCAACACTGACTTTAAGAGTCGCACTCTCGAAATCCTCTACCGAACCTGGACTGGCACTGAAAAATCCGGAATGTCTCGCTGACCTTGTCGTCTCCCAGTTTTGTTCCCCGAAACTGCTCCACGAAAATTTACTGAAATCATTCGTTTCAAAATCCTCCACCATGCTTACGGTAAAGCTCCAGACATCGCCTTTATGTACTGTAGTACCATCTGCTTCGACCTCATCGACTCTCCAGTAATAAGTTGTATCCAGAACAAAACCATCTGGATAAGGGCCTCCGGGAAGACCGATAGTAAAAGATGCTGCAGTTTGATTGCTTTGGAATGTCCTTGCGGCACCATCGTTAACATCGTCAAAATTATCGCCGAAGTAAATATCGTGTGAAACAGCAAAAATGCCGGGCTGCCAGGAAAGTGTAACCCACGAATTCCCATGGTAGGCACCATTTTTCGGATTGGGGAGCGTAGCGAACGGTTCTTTACCTAAACCTATCACATGGCTTACCCAGTTGCCGATGAACTCAGCACAGGTCAAACCTCTGTCATCTATCCAGCCCCCCGGACCACCATCAGCTTGGTTGATAAAAGCAATATAACCTTCTGTAACTGTATTGTGCAAAACAACAGGTTCGGCCTGTGCTTCTGCGATTGCATCATCTGTGCCGCCCGGAGATGCGAATATAGCAGCAACTTCCCAGGGATATTCAACAGCAGTCAGGACAACTGGTCTGTCGGTGACGACATAGTCATTGAGACTGGGTAGATATTCCTTACCTGTTGGTGTCACCTTCATCTTGGCATTATCATTGAATACGATAATCCAGTAAGGAAGGTCGAGGATATTCGCGGCACCACCGTCCCCGTTCTGCTCTTGCCGATATCCGCCTTCAAAAGAGACGTACCCGAACCAGTCACCGACATTTATAAACATGTTTCCGCCGTCGAGCCACTCTTCAGCACGCGAGCCATCCGGCTGACGGTTTGGAAATGGATACAGGACACTCGGCAAGCATCCGTTAAGCCAGATAATGTCCATTTCACCATCATTCATATTCTCATCTACCCATGCACGGAATTCATTAAACTGGCCGTCATCGAACTGCTGAATATCATTGAAAAGATGTCCGGTTTCGGTAATTATCGTCTCAACATCGTTGAACTGCGAAGAATCATACCAGCCGTCAGTGTTCCATTGCCCGACGTAAAACGCTATGTCAGAAGCCACAATCGTCGTGCAAAATGCAAATACAACTACGAATACCAGCACTGTATTTTTCATTTTTTTCCTCCCGATTTTTCTGAAAACTGATAGAAAATGTCGCTCCGGCCACTCACCAAAGCATAAAATAGCATAAATTTCAAATCATGGCTAATTAATCCTGCTGGTAAGAGGATTACTATATCCTTGTCAATGCCCGCTTATTTGTTTCCGCTAATCAAGTATTTTCTACCTACTATTGCAGGCAACTTACGAAGAAAGAATTGGATGATCTGCAAGCGATGTCTCTCTGGAAATTTAATATATCATAATCAGCAAATTTATCAATTTAATTTTCCAATTTTTGTCAAAAGAAAGCATTATATGCGCTATCACAGGTCTCTTTGATTTCACCTGACTTTTGTAGTCAAATAGGGTATATTTAATTCGATTCCACAGAATTTAGAATCATCATAAGAATTTTATTAGCTATAGAGGGATCGAGCCATCTGGCGACGACCACCAGATCATGTTCCTGGTCAATAGTTACATAGTTACCACCGAATCCGACGGCGCTGAATATGGGATTCACCAGTAGCATAAGAAAACAGGGTCTCGACACAAGTGCCGGGCCTTTTGGGTGTTTTTGTGCGGCAGGGCACGCTGATCCTGTCGCAATTTTGTTGTAATTAGGGTTAAATCTTTGTATTATTTAACTTGTGGCAAGCAGAGTATTTTCTTGGAGTGTATATGGGAAATCCCGTTAAGACTCATGTGGATCCCACCCACTCCCCGAAAAAAGCTAAAGCAAAAAGAGATTGAAATTGAAAGCCTTGAAAACTGCACAGAATTAATAGCATTGTAAGCTAAATAATGACTGACAGAAAAGAGTGACCGTCTAATATTCTATCAAGTATAATTTGGAGTAGCGTTTTATGAAATCAGCTTTAGGTCCGGTGAAACATGATAGCACCAAAGGTAATAGGATTACTCTTGTGCTCCTTCTCTCATTATTTCTTATGCCGGTTGTGTGTGAAAGTCGCACGCCCCAGGCTGATAAGGTTTTTGAATATCTGAGAAGTCTGGGAAACGGCCGCTATCTATTCGGGCAAATGGCCACATGGGTGCATAATGAGAATCCGGATATGAATCATCCCACCAATTGGCTCAGGAAAGTTTACGATCACACAGGGAAAATGCCCCGCTATGGATGTGTCACCTACGATTTTCATGACGATCCCTTTCCTGATTCAGCTTGGAATAACGGCGTCAAGAAAATGTGGGATCGCGGTATGATTGTCGGTGTATTTACGTTTTATGCAAATCCGTCGGGAAAGTCATGGAACGGTCCGGTTGATATCGATCCGATATTTGCCCAGGGTGATAATCCGACCAAACATAACTTCTACGATCAGATGAACAGGATGGCCGGAAATCTTAAGTGGTTAAAGGATCAGGGAATAGTCGTTGTCTATACACCCTTTGTGGAAAGTGACGACAGGAACAAGTGGCACGCCAAGGAGGGAAGCGAAAACATCATCAAGCTCTATCGCCTGGTTCACGATTACTTTACCAACAACAAGGGCCTTGACAATATCATCTGGGCCTATCATACGACTGCAAATCATGGCGCCCTGGAAAAATATTATCCGGGCGATGCCTATGTGGATGTATTGGGAAAATCAGCATACGGCACCGGTTTAAATTTTTCCGAGTATAAATGGGCCCTCGAAAAGAAGAAAACGGCCGGAAAGGTTATCTGGTGGTCTGAACTGGGGATTCGTGGACGGTCAAATCCGCCGAGAGATTGCTTGGATGTGGTCAAAAAACTGGAAACTGCTTATCCTGAACTGGCGGGATTCGTCTTCTGGAGTGACAATGGGCATTATAACGTAATCGGCAATAACAACGGACCCCAGCTTATGGCGCATCCAAAAATTCTTACCTTGGAAGGAAATAACTAAAAGCGGTTTCAAAACTGCTTCTAAGGGCTTTTCAAGACAGTCCCGGTTCTGTATTGACATATTTTCAATAGCAAATATATCCGCTTCGCTTAAAAGCTTTCCTGTGGCTCCAAATATCTACCAGGTTTTCGACTATGCAACGAAAGCCTTACGTAGTTGCTCAATATATCGTGGACACGCAATTCGAGGATCTTCCTTTTCCTCGTACTCAAGGCAAATCCATCCGCGGTAGCCTGCGCCGCCGAGTATTCTTGCCAGGCGCCGAAAGTCAGTCGGCTCTCGTCCTCGCCCGCGCGGAGAGGTGACCACTTTAACCTGAACATGAAGTGTGTAAGGGGCGATCTTTTCAAGTTCGCCGTACACATCTTCACCATGGAAGTTTCCGGTGTCCATCCAAGCCCCAAACCATGGGCTCTTGACGTCACGGATAATCGACAGCATACCATCAACTGTACCGGTTAGTCCGCCGTGATTCTCCAGGCCGAGGAAGACACCTTTCTGCGCCGCATGCTGACAACATTCCTCAATCGCCTCTACCACCAGGCGATGGGCCTCTTCTGGAGTCTGCCCTTTGTTTACGTTGCCGGAGAAAATCCGTATGATAGGAGCACCCAGTGTATGTGCGTGGTCGATCCATTTCTTTACTTGCGCGATTTCCCTTTCTCTTTCAGGGCCCACCGGACGAGAGAAATTATTGCCCACCGCCGTGCTTGATATGGTAAGCCCGAGTCTGAACGCGTAAGCCTTTAAATCGCAGAGATACTCGTTTGTTACCGGTTGGGGGAAGTAATAAGAAGTGAGTTCGGTGCCTTCAAGCCCAAACTTGGCGCAGTCATCTATGAAGTTCTTGAGTTTATACTCCGGCTGGTTCCCTGTCAGCAGCTCACGGTAGCTGTAGGCGGCCAGGGTGAACTTGTATTTCGATCCGTGCTGGCGATTGATTGGTTCAGCGGCTGAGGCCTTCTGCTCGCCCAATACTGACATTAAACTGCCTGTGCTGACAAGAGTGGCTCGGGCCAGAAAATCCCTTCGACTCGTTTGTCTGTTCATGAAAGTACTCCCTTCAAATATTCTCTATCATTTTACGAAGTATCGTTCCGATAGCGGTATAGTCATCACAGTTAATGGGACGGGGGCCCTAATTTTCTATAGACAGCGGTAAAAGTGTCTCACCTGACGTAATAAAAATATACCGCCTGATATGTATATAGCCGAGACCGCCCCGGCTGTCAATATTCAGTCCTGACCTGTTCTTTTTTCGTCTGGCCGGACGTTTGCGGTTTTGATCAAGGCGATACGATAACTTTCTTGTTGGGCCTTTCCGCTCAAGAAAAAGGAAACGCAGCAGGTGATTGCAAGAGAAGATTGGAAAACCGATTAATCACTTGTTACGCACCAAATAAATCACCATTTATCCTTGACAACAGCGTGCGTTTTTTGGTATAAAATAGTATTGTTTTCGACCCGTACATTTCAGCATCACAGCTTTGGGATTTCTGGCGGGCGCAATTCCTGTATTTTCGATAATATAGGAGGAGTAATTATGCAAGGCACAGACTTCATCATACAAGGAGTTTGCGTGATTTGTAAAAGTCAGCGTTGGCATTTAAAAGATAAATTCATATCCCGCTTCTGTGGGAATTGTGTTTTAATATGACCAAAGCAAGTTTATCTTAACTTTTATAAAGGAGGACTATTATGTCTAAAAAAATGATTTATCTGGCTGCTTGTATTCTTGTTCTGAGTATCACAAGCATGGTACACGCTGATATTGTCGGGCACTGGCCCCTGGATGATGGTTCCGGTACAACGATAATCGATATCAGCGGCAACGGCAACGATGGAACCCTTGTGGACAATCCCGTATGGGATATCGCATGGATCCCCGGCATCGCAGGGTCTGCTATTGAATTCTATGGGGTGGGCACATCCGGTGGCAATGGCGACTACTTCGATTGCGGCAGTGACCCTAGCCTGAATATGACTGGTCCCATCTCAATAGCACTCTGGATTAGACCCGACGCAGATGATCCGGAGGGACAACTCACAACGACAGCGCCAATGTCAAAGACGGATGGTTCGGCTTGGAGCTTTCAGGTTCGATACGGATGGGGCCAGGGTGCTCCTGAACCATATATGTCGTTTACTTTCAATTCGACACCCAGGGCCTGGGCTCACGTCGGCAAAAATCTGGAACGCTTTGAGTGGTGTCATATCGCGTGTTCACATGACGGGGAGACGCTGAAATGCTATCTCAATGGAGAAGAAACCAACTCGACCCCAATGGGCCAGTTTGGTGGTGTTGGCACTCCTGTTAACATTGGAACAGACGGATGGGGTTGCGATTGGATTGGCGCGATCGATGATGTCAGGATGTACGACCATGCTTTGTCTGAAAACGAAATACTCAGCGCTATGGAAGGTGAGATAGTATATAGAGCCTGGGGACCAACGCCGAGTGATGGCGCTCTTTATCCGGATACGTGGGTAAATATTTCATGGAAGCCCGGTCCTAAGGCAGTCTCGCATGATGTATATTTTGGCGATAATTTTGACGATGTGAATGCCGGAGCCGAAAGCACATTCCAGGGCAA
>JAVVFI010000101.1:0-13993 GCA_032250555.1 Sedimentisphaerales bacterium | reverse complement strand
CCAGGGAAGGAAAAGTTGAGATTCATATCAGTGACACCGGTATTGGAATGAGCCCGGAAGTATGTAAGCGTGCTTTTGAGTCTTTCTTTACAACAAAGGAAATCGGCAAGGGCACCGGCCTTGGGCTTTTCATAAGCTACAACCTTGTTACCGAAGTTGACGGAACTCTTTCCATGGAATCCGAACCAGGTAAAGGAACTACAGTAACAATCCGAATACCGATAAGGCCCAAAAAAGACTTATTCAGCGACAAAAATGAAGAGGAAGGTTTTACTAATAAAGTGGAGTCTATCAAGGAAAATAACGCTTAGTTTTGATGTTTTCCGCCAAAAAGTACGAAAATAATGGGAATGAGAGACAAAGAAAATGACAATGAATGAAATATTATTAGCAGATGATGAAGTAACCTTCAGAGAAACCTTCGCAAAGGTTCTTCGGGAAGAAGGAATGAGAGTTACAGCAGTGGACAACGGAATTGATGCCATAAAAGCAATTATGACGAAGTCATATCCCGTTGCGATACTGGACATTCAAATGCCCGGGGCGGACGGCATAAAAGTTCTGCAGGAAATAATGAAAGTTAGGCCCGAGACGCGCGTGATAATGATAACGGCTTATGGAACGATTGAAATGGCCGTGGAAGCTATCAAGCTCGGCGCTTGTGATTACGTGATGAAACCTGTAATTTTCGAAGACATACTTACAAAAATTCAGCAGCATTTGCAGTATTTGCATTTGCAGGAGGAAAACCGGGAATTAAAGCAAGAACTTAACAGCAAATTCGACATTACTCAGATTATAGGCCAGTCCCCGGCAATGCAGCAGGTGTTCGAAATTATTAGAAAAGTTGCACGGACCAAAAGTAACGTGTTGATAACAGGAAAAAGCGGGACCGGCAAGGAATTAGTTGCCCGCGCAATACACTCCATGGGATCGAAGAATGGCAGGCGTTTTATTGCAGTCAATTGTAGTGCAATACCTGAAGGTTTGCTTGAGAGTGAATTATTCGGCCATAAAAAAGGAAGTTTTACCTCTGCCATCAAAGACAAGAAGGGGCTTTTTGAAAGTGCTCAGGGCGGAACTTTATTTTTAGACGAGATTGGTTATATGCCTTTGAACTGCCAGGTAAAATTACTAAGGGCAGTGGAAAGCAGACAAATAACACCTGTAGGCTCTACCGAACCCGTCGATATTGATTTGCGGCTGATCGCGGCAACAAACAAAGACCTGTTTGAAGAGATAAAACTGGGACGGTTCAGAGAGGATTTATATTACAGGATGAATGTCGTCGGCATCCACATTCCTTTATTAAGAGAAAGGAAAGAAGATATTCCGTTGCTGGTCGAACATTTCATCAAAAAATATAATACCGATATGGGTAAGCAGTGTGTGGGAGTAAGTGATAATGTCATGCAGTTCCTGATGAATTATGAGTGGAAAGGCAACATAAGGGAACTTCAGAATATAATAGAAAGAGCCGTAATATTTGCAGAAGATGATGTTATAAAGATGTCTGACATTGGATCCTTAGGCTCGACCGCAATGTTACCAAATGAAGCGAACGAGAACCTGCAAGCGGCAGTCAAAATATACGAGAGGGAACATATATGCAGAGTGCTTAACAAGTATAATTGGAATAAAGTTGAAGCGGCAAAAGCCCTGAAGGTAGGCTTGTCAAGTTTGTACAGGAAGATTGATGAACTGGGAGTCAATCTTGGCAGAGCCACAAAAAAAGGGAAAGTAGGGTGAATTTGAAAGTATCATATTTACTTTTTGTATATATTTATCAGATAGGATTTTCCAATGAAAGTTAAGAAGGCTACCGCTTATGCTTTGCATGCTTTAATGTATATGGTCAGACACGCCACACAACTGCCCATCACAACCAATACTATAGCAAAAGGAGAAGGAATTCCAACCGAATACCTGGCCAAAATATTCCAACGGCTGTCACAAGCAAATATAGTTAAAGGTGTAAAAGGTCGCAAAAAAGGACACGTTTTTGCCAGATCACCAGAGGAAATCAGCCTACTTGAGATAATTAACAGTATCGAAGGTGAATCGCTATTTGACGATTGTCCAATAAGACACTGTCAATGCGGTGGAACCCTGCAGAACTGTCATATTTATGCCCAGTGGATTAGCGCCACGAGAAAAATTAATGCTCTCTTTAAAGAAACCTCTCTGGCAACCGTTGCCTGGAACCATCCGGAACATCGCTTTCACAGCCTGCCGGAATCACTTAGCATTAAGAAGAAAAGACCAAACAGAAAAAAGGCCGAACCAAAGGTTTCAGCTCTGTAAACTATTTCTTTCAAAGCTTTACAATACAAACTTCGAAATCTATCTGCCAAATAAAGAGGAATTACAGACATCAAAGCAGAAACTCTGCAGGTATATTATGTTTCTTAGCCTCGTTTAATGTAGGTTGTCCGAGACAATAAACTTTAACACCTTCAGGTATGGAGTTGTATCGCTTCAAAAAAGCTCGGACAGTTGAACCGCTTGTGAATAATATCTGGTCGATAAAATCAAAATCAGTTTCTTCAGGCTCTATTTCAATATTTCTATACACCACTAAAGCCTCGATTGTAGCTTCGGCATCAGCCAAACCATCCAACAGCATACTCGACCCAGCCTTCGGTCTCACAAGAAGAAATCTTTTGCCTTTGACTGAAACTTTTTTAAACTCGTTCAGCAGACCAATGCTTGATTCCAGCTTCGGCTGCATATCCACCAGAACTCCAAACGTTTTTAGTTTTTCAGCAGTTGTTTGGCCGATAGCGGCAATTTTCACAGTGCCAATGGATCTTGTATCGAGGCCAATAGCATTTAAGCGTTGAAAAAAGAATTCTACACCGTTGGTGCTGGTATATACTATCCAATCAAAAGTATTGAGCCGTTTGAGCACTTTATCTGCTTGTGTATAATCATCGAGAGGCACCGATTTAATCAGAGGTCTGTGAACAATAATTCCAAGATGTCTGTATTTTTCCGGATGGGTACCCGGTAGAAGTATTCTCGGCTTTTTTCCAAACCAGTCCAACTTCTCTTTAAGCTCAACTACTTTACCTACAATGAAAATTGCCGGCGTCCGCATCTGTGCCTTTTTAGTGATTCCAAGAAAATCATCCAAAGTCCCCTGAATAACTCTTTGGTCATAACAAGTGCCTTTTTCGACTGCCGCAATTTTTGTCTGGCTCGACCAACCTGCTTCAAGAAGTGATTTAATGATTTTTTCAATATTTGCGACACCCATTAGAAAGATAATAGTTCCTGCTTTGGGTATTTCTATTTCCTTTTCATCCTTTCGATGCCCCGTAACAATAGCAACATTAGATGTACAATCTCTGTGTGTGGGTGGTATACCCCCATAGCAGGGTGCCGCCAGAGCACTTGTTACACCGGGGACAAATTCGAAATCCACTCCTGCCTGAACACATTCCTCGGCCTCTTCCCCACCTCTGCCAAAAAGTAAAGGATCACCACCTTTGAGTCTCACAACAACTTTTTTGTCCCTGGCTTTTTCAATCAAGAGTTTATTTATCTGATCCTGAGGCAGCGTATGCCTACCGGCAAATTTACCAACAGATATTATCTCTGCACCTGGTTTAGCAAACCTCAATAGCTCAGACGGTATTAAATGGTCATGTAAAATAACATCGGCTTGACTTATTAACTTGTTGCCTTTAACTGTAATTAGTTCTACATCACCAGGACCTGTACCAACAAGGTATATTTTTCCGTATGACATTGACTTCCTTCAGAAAATATTGAAAAAAACAAAAATATTTTTACATTCTCAATATCGAGAATTTAGACAGGGTATGAGGTATAAACATGCCGGCAATTGACGGTTTCTCACAACCTTTGGCTTTACATTACAACCGTTTTTATATATATAATATATAGCAATCGGATCGACGAGGGTCAAGGGCAAAGATATGATTGTTTTGTACTTTGCTGCAATATATATTGCGTCCGATTACGTTAAAAAATAGAGAAGTAACTAAAAATTGTTTATGGTTGTTAAATTGCCAAGGATATTCTATGGACGAACAGGATTGCCAGATACTGGACGCACTTCAAAATAATTTTCCTTTAAGCGAAAGACCTTATGACATCATAGCGCAGAAGTTACAAATTCCCAGTGATGAGCTTTGGGACCGGACCCAAAAATTGATAAACGAAGGGGTAGTTCGCCGGATTGGAGTAAGCCTTGATTCTCGCAAACTCGGTTTCTGCAGCACCTTAGCTGCAGTCAATTGCCAAGCTGATGTTATTGAGCAAGCCGCTCAAATAATAGGACAATTTTCTGAAGTAACTCACAGCTATCTTCGTAATGATAACTTCAATATTTGGTTTACCTTAATTGCGGTTGATGAAGAAAGGATCGAATGTATTCTTGAGCAGATACGCACTTCTTTATCTCTTAAGCCTTCACAAGTCCTTAATTTACCTATGAAGCATCTTTTTAAACTCAATGCCCGATTCAAGGTGGTAAATTAATATCAAGAATTTATTTTAAAAAATAAGATAATTGTCTGTTATTTTTGAAAAGTGGCTGACATCTCAAGAAATTCTCATATCTGGGAAAACACTCCTTTTCTATCGGTTTAAGCATCCTTAGAGCGTAACATTTGATTGAACAACTGAGTTTATTGTGATATATATGAATGTATTAAATATCTTTAGTCGATACTGTAAGTGACAGAACAAAAAATATGAAGTTTCGAGGTGGTCATAACATATTATTGCAGGGTCGTCCTGAGGGCATGATAAAGTTGATGCCGGAGCCGGATGTCCTTTATCTTCCATTGCGCAGCCGTCGTTTTTCATTTGCAGAGCTTTGCGTCGAGGAAGGTCAGCAGGTAAACGGCGGTGATGTTCTTGCCCGGGACCTTGACAATTATTCGGTTCCTCTTCTTGCGCCCCGTGCCGGGCGTGTCCGTCTGAATGAGCAGGAAGGTCATATTGTTCTTGAGGAAGTAGCCCGTCTTGCCGAGCATGCTGATATAGATGACGAGGATTTGCCTCACATCGCTCAGGAGATGGGAGCATCGGGTATCAAGCGTTACAGATTACTGACATTGGGTGCATGGCAGTTTTTCTACGATGCCTACAGCGGCGAGCTGCCCGACCCTCTTGGCCGGCCCCAGGCTATTATCGTATCGACTCTGAGTCTGGAGCCATTTTCAGCCAGAGGCGACGCCCAGCTTCATAATCGTCTTTTGAATTTCACTCGCGGTCTTGAGCAGCTGCAGTCTCTTTTGGAATATCAGCCTATATATCTGGTAATGCCGGACATCAAGTCGGAGTTTGCGAACCTGATTCGCAACCATATACGCGGTTACGCATCAGTCAAGATGCTGGAGATACCTCTTACCTATCCCTATGATGATTTTTCGATTCTCGTCCGCAGACTTGGTCTTAAGCGCAGCGAAGGTCCTGTCTGGTCTGTGCGTACCGAAGGTGTTCTTGCGGTTGACCGTGCGTTGACACTGTCCAAACCCTGTCTTGTAAGGATAATATCCATTGGCGGTACAGGTATAAAGAACCCGACTCATATCAGTGTAATGCCCGGCTATCCGATACAAAGGATCAGGGACAAGTATATTTTCGAGCCTGTATCGAGGATAATCAACGGCGGGATACTCACCGGCGAACAGTTTGGCCCGGATTCACTTGGTCTTGATACGGAATGCCGCGGTATTACGGTTCTTCCGGAGCTTCAGGAGCGGGAATTTCTGGGCTTCATCAGGCCCGGCTGGGACCGAAGCAGTTACGCGGCCTGTTTTCTGAGTTCATTGCGTGATAAGTTCCGCGAGCGTCTTAACACCGGCCTTCACGGGGAAGGACGTCCCTGTGTATCGTGCAATTTTTGTGAGGACGTATGTCCTGCTGGTATTACTCCTCATTTAATCCACAAGTATTTGTACCGCGATTTGATTGAAGAGGCCGAGCAGGCGAGAGTTGACCTTTGTATAGAGTGCGGTTTGTGCTCTTACGTCTGCCCGTCGAAGATAGACCTTAGAAGTCAGATAATCGATTCGAAGGCTTTGATAGCCCAGGAGAAGGAAGAGATACGCAAAGAGCAGTTGCGCCAGGAAGAGCTGCGTAAACAGGAAGAAGCCCGCAAGCAGGCGGAGGAGAATATCGAGTGAAAGGTTTGCTGAAGATAATTGATGCGCTTCGCCCGACCTTTGATGAAGGCGGCAAGCTTGGTATCCTCAAGCCGGTTTTCGGTGCCCTGGAGCATTTCTTCTTCGCTCCTTCTGATACGACGCTGGGCGCTCCTCATATTCGTGACCCTATTGATTTGAAGCGTCTGATGTCAATGGTCATCATATCTGTGGTCCCGTGCGCACTTGCGGCCTTTTACTTTTTCGGATGGCGTTTTCTGGCTATGGTGGTTGTTTCCTATGCATCCGGCCTTGCTGTCGAGGCCCTTTTTGCAATGGTCCGCAAGGAGGGAATAAACGAGGGCTTCTTCGTTACAGGCATACTGTTCCCATTGATCCTGCCGCCGGGCACGCCTCTGTGGATGGTTGGACTCGGTGTGGCGTTCGGAGTTTTCATCGGCAAGGAGTTATTCGGCGGAACGGGTCGCAACGTATTCAACCCCGCCCTTGTAGGCAGATGTTTTCTGGCCCTTGCCTATCCGAAGGCAATGTCTGCCGGCTATATGAAGCCAAGCCATGATCTTCTCGGCTGCCTTCTGTTTAAGTGGCTGCCGGCGGGCTCCGGGGTCGATGCCGTTTCAGTCGCTACTCCGTTGTCATCTGCCAAGAGCGGCGAGATCGGCAGTACGGCTCATCTGCTTTTAGGCAGTGTTGCCGGCAGTGCCGGGGAGACTTCGGCTATTTTAATCATTTTTGGCGGTGTATTTCTGCTTCTTACCCGCGTAGCGAACTGGCGGACGATTGTGAGTACTTTAGGCTCATTTATAGTTCTTACCAGTGCCCTGTTGATCGGCGGTACAATATCCTATGAAAGGATGCCCGGCGTGTTCGGCCCTGTAATGTGGCATTTGTTCGCCGGCGGCCTGCTTTTCGGAACGTTCTTCATGGCGACCGACCCGGTGACAGGCCCGACGACCAACTGCGGCAAGTGGATGTATGGAATAATAATAGGTTCGGTGACGGTCCTGATACGCCATTTCACCGGTTACGTTGAGGGTGTTACTTTCGCTATTCTGTTAGGCAATATTACGGCGCCGATTCTTGACGAGATAGTCTTCAAGGTCCGTTTCAGGAGGCTGGCAGGTGAAGAATAACATTTACACACTTTTCTATGCTGGTGTTCTCGGCACCGTTTGCTCTTTGCTTTTGACCGCGGTAGCGAGTTTTACGGCGCCTTACCAGCAAGCCAACAAAGAGGCCGAGAAGAATAAAAATATCCTTGGTGTCCTTGCGGTTCCGTATCCCGCCGAAAGCTCTTCACAGGAACTGGTGAAAATCTTCGAAGATAACGTTCGCCTGGAGAAGAAGGGCGGGCTTGAGATATACAGGTATGTCCCGCCGAAGGACTCCGGTAACGAAGAGACTGCAGCCGTTGGTTTCGAGGGTCCGGGCCTGTGGGGTCCTGTAAAGGGTTTTCTTGCACTTGATAAGGACATGAGGACTATTCGCGGGGTAACGTTTTACGAGCAGGAAGAGACGCCCGGCCTCGGCGGCGAGATAGCAGCAGGCTGGTTCAGGGAGCAGTTTATCGGCAAGTCGATAGTCGATGAAGCCGGCAATCCCGGTATTATAATCAGCAGCAGCGAGGGCGAAGCGCCCAACAAGGTCGATGCGATAAGCGGGGCGACCATGACCTGCGACAAGGTCCAGGCGATGCTTAACGAGGCCATAAGCAGCGTTGTTGAGGAGAAGCAATAACAATGGCAGACAATAAACAAATGGCTTGTATGACATGTCAGCCCAAGGGCCTGTGCGGGGGCAAGGGCCTGCTCACGCTGAAGGAGGGCGCCTGGGCGAACAACCCTCTGGCGATTCAGGTTCTCGGTATCTGCTCGGCGCTGGCGGTAACTAACCGCCTTGAGAACTCTCTGGTAATGGGCGCAGCTCTTATCTTCGTCTGTGTAGGCTCGAATCTGCTCGTCTCACTGCTGCGTAAAGTAACACCCTATCGTTTTCGTATGATTGCCGAGGTTGCGATTATAGCGACATTCGTGATAGTGTTCGATCTGTTTCTCAGGGCCTTCTACTGGGACATGTCCAAGCAGCTCGGCCCTTACGTCGGCCTGATAATAACCAACTGTATCGTCATGGGGCGGGCCGAAGCGTTTGCCCTTCAAAATCCGCCGATTCTTTCGATAGTTGACGGTATCGCCAACGGCCTGGGCTATGCGGTGGTACTGGCCATCATAGGGCTCTTCAGAGAGCTGCTGGGCGCCGGTGAGATTCTCGGACACAAGGTGCTAAGCGCTCAATGGTACACGCCCAATCAACTGATGATTCTGGCGCCGGGTGCTTTTTTTGCGCTGGGTATCGTCATCGGTATATTCAATTGGATTAAAGGCCCCGAGCCGGAGGAGAATAAATAATGAGTGAAACATCTGCATGGGTAATATTCATCGCGGCGATATTTACGAACAATATCCTGCTGACGAACTTTCTCGGCATGTGTTCGTTTATCGCCTGCTCCGGCCAGATAAAGACATCGCTGGGTCTTGGCACCGCGGTTACTTTCGTGATGATTATGACAACAGTACTGAATTACGTAATCTTTCATTTTGTCCTGGCGCCTCTGGGCCTTGTACATCTGCAGTTTATCGTCTTCATAGCGGTCATCGCGGCCTTTGTGCAGTTCGTTGAGATGTTCGTGGAACGTTTCAGTCCGAAGCTGTACTTCGCATTAGGTATATTTTTGCCCCTGATTACAGTCAACTGTGCGATTCTCGGGGCCTCATTATTTATGATCATCCGTGAATACAGTTTCTTTCAGTCTGTCGGCTTCGGCCTTGGAGCAGGCATCGGCTGGGCTGTTGCGATCGTACTGCTGGCCGGCCTTAGACAGAAGATGCGATATAGTGATATCCCCGAGCCGTTCCAGGGCGTGCCTATAGCAATGATAGTAACAGGCGTCCTTGCAATGGCGTTTATGGGCTTTGCAGGAATGGTATCCATCCAATAGGAGTAGTTAATGGTTTATTTGTGGTCCGTATTGTCTTTTGCAGGCCTGGCAATGGCTCTGGCGGCGTTGCTGATGGTCGCCGAACGCCTGCTTATAAACTACGGCATCTGTAAGCTCGATATCAACGCCGGTGAAAAACCCCTCGAGGTCAACGGCGGCCAGACCCTGCTCGCCGCCCTTTACTCCAACGATATTTTTATACCATCTGCGTGCGGCGGCAAGGGCTCCTGCGGACACTGCAAGATCACCATCCCTGCCGGCGGCGGGCCGCTGCTGCCCACCGAAACACCGTACCTCGACCGCAAGGAGATTCGCTCGAATGTTCGTCTGGCCTGCCAGGTAAAGATTCGCGAGGATATCTACGTTCGGATACCCGCCGAGCTGCTCGATGTCAAGATGTTCACCGCCACTGTAGAGAGCTCCGTAGTACTGACCCACGATATAAAAGAGATAACTATGCGTCTCAATGAGCCGGCGGAGATTTCGCAGAGGCCGGGCCAGTATGTTCAGGTCCAGGCCCCGTCTCCGGATGGCCCGGTATTCCGTGCCTACTCTATCAGCTCGCCCGCCTATGAAAACAATATAGTCCAGCTTGTTGTCAGATTAGTTCCCGGCGGTATAGGCTCTACCTATCTTCACAATGCAAGTCCGGGTGACCCGATCAGCTTTACAGGTCCCTACGGCGAGTTCTGGCTGAATGAGGACCCGTCGGTGGAAATCGTATGTGTAGGCGGCGGCTGCGGTATGGCGCCTATGAGAAATATTATATATACCCTCTATGAGAAATGGCCTGATCGAGTCTGCTGGCTGTTCTTCGGCTGCCGTACCACCCAGGATGTGTTCTACCTCGAACAATTCGAGGAACTTGCCAAAAAACATCCCAACCTGCATGTGATCTATGCACTTTCGGACCAGCTCGGTGAAGACGAAAAATGGGATGGTGAGACAGGCTTCATTCACCTGTCGGCTGATAAGTTCCTGGAGCCCGATGTCCCAAGGCAGGCGTTTCTGTGCGGACCGCCGCTGATGATCGAGGCCGTTACGAGAGTGCTTAAGGAAAAAGGAATTGCCCCGGACGATATCTTCTATGACGAATTTTAATGGTAATCACTGCCTATAAGATTCCTTAAAGGGCCAACCTAAATGAAGCTCGAAGAGATTTATCAGCCAATTGCAGATGACCTCAAAGCGATGGAAGGTATTTTAGAGGCCTCTGTTAAGGAATCAAAAAACCGGTCAATTCAGGCAATGAGCGGCTCCCTGTTGAAATCCGGGGGGAAAAAGCTAAGGCCCGCGCTCGTTATTCTTTCGGAAAAAGCGGCATCCGCAGGTAAAAAAAGTAATTGTAACCACGATGAACTTATTATGCTGGCAAGTGCTGTGGAGTTAATACACATAGCTTCTTTAATTCACGATGATGTTCTTGATGGGGCGACTATGCGCCGCAGTAAACCCAGTATTAATGCCGAACTTGGAGATGATATCTCTATTATATTCGGTGACTACATCTACTCAAAGGCTTTTGATCTGATAGGCAAGTGCAGAAATCCGGATGTTTTCGATTGTATATCCCAGGCAATACACGCGATGTGCGAGGGGGAGCTGATTCAGGTTTACCAGAGGGGTAATTTGAATTTATCTAAAGATCACTATATTACCATCGTAAGAAAAAAAACAGCCTCTTTACTTGCAGCCTGCTGCCATGCGGGGAGTATTTTAGGCAATCATAACCAGACTGTTCAGACAACACTAAAGGGATTCGGGCTGAACTTCGGTATAGCCTTTCAAATTATAGATGATTGTAAGGATTTAATCAGTGAAGAGCGTGCCCTTGGCAAGCATCCCGGTCAGGATATGGTTGCCGGCGATATGACTTTACCATTGCTTGATCTGCTTGAGGCTGTCGGCCAAAGAGAAAGACAAGAAATAAAAAGGATGTTTGAGTCTAAAATAGATAAAAGCAGACTTGAAAAAATAAGAAGTATGTATGTTAATTCAAATGCCCCAAGCATGACTCGGCAAACAACCCTTCATTATATCAATCAGGCAAAATGTAAACTCGATGAACTTGAGAATTCGGATTACAAGAGAAGCTTGAATTGTCTGGTTGACTATATCATGCCCGGTAAACTGTTTAATTCTGTAAGATGAGTTATTTCAGATACGAAGATTATGATTTCTATCTTCACAGCATTTAAATATCTACCTCAATGGCAACGCGTGTGTCAGTATCAGCCATAATGAAAAATCTCATTACTAATACCTTGTCATATTGTGCGCTTATTAGTCAACTGGTTTGGCATTTCGAAGCAAACCGGAAATATCGGCGATACCCAGACCCGGCCCGGTAGGTACATTTATTGCGCCATTTCTCAGCCGAAGAGGAGGATCATACCAGGAGCCTGTTTGAGAAATACCACCCTTGTATTCCTGGAAGTCTCCGATGTTCGGCGTACAGGAAGCGAAGTGGATTACATCAACATATCCTACGCCGCCACCGGACATATGAGGTATAACGGACATACCCGCCTCAGCGGCCATGCGCGCCACACGGGTTGCGCGAATGTACCCTCCGTAATAGTGAAGGTCAGGCTGGACGACTTGTACCGCATTGTTGTGTACCATCCATCGAAAACGGCGCATGCTGTCCTCCTGCTCTCCTCCTGATATTGGAATTGAAAGGGCGTCAGCAACACGTTTGGTTTCCTCAAGGTAATCGAATGGGCAGGGCTCTTCGAACATATTGATACCATAGTCCTGCATGAGTTTGCCCATCTCAATAGCTTTACGCGAGTCGTAAGAACCATTCGAGTCGGCGTAGATGATAATTTTGTCACCGAGCCTTTTGCGGACTATTCGGATCAAACCCTCTGAACGTCCTGGTATGGAGTCTGCGTTATTACTCATGCGTCCGCCAACTTTAAATTTTACTGCCCTTGTGCCGTTCTCCTCAATATTCCTGGTCAGCACATCAACTTCCTGCTCCGGTGTGGTATCGCGATTGCCGCTGGCAACATAGACGGGGATTTCACGGCGGAGCACACCGCCAAGCAGTTCTCCTACCGGCTTGTCCGAGGTTCGTCCGAGCAAATCAAGCAGACTGAATTCCATCCATGCCACGCAGCACCACAATGCCAGACCCGACAACTTGTAATTACTGCGATATCTATATACTCCATCGATGAGTGTATCGAGATCACGGGCATCCTTGCCGATGAAATAAGGGATAACCAATTGCTGTAAAATCGGGTAGAGATATGCGGCGCGACTATTGGTTATGGCAACACCTACGGCACCATCTGTGCTTCTGGTGCGAACAAAGAAGTTTTTATCTCCTCGCAGCAACTCGATGGAAGCGATTTTAACAGGCGATTTAATAGATGCAATTTTCACCACCGGAGCTGCGGCAGCCTTGTCCAGTTGAGCAATACTTGTTTTCTGAGTCTCGACCGAAGACAGGCAGCCCTGTGCTGCTGTTAATACTCCGGCTCCAATACCCGACTTGATAAAACCACGACGATTAAACTTCATTTTGATTCTCCTGAAGAATATTTAACCTCAAGGGTTATATTTAATGTTACTGCTAATGTTTTAATCAGTCATAGAAATCCCGAAATATTGTAAGATGTTCTATCTGGAGATTTCATTACGCAGCCATTCGATACTCTGTTCAATCTTGCCGGGTGCTGCTTCGCACTCTATGGAAAGAACACCATCCCAGTTGATTTCCTTCAACAGTTCTATGCAGCCGGCAATATTGTCGGCATTGACTCCTTCACCAATACCCACAACAGAACAGGCAATCCCTGTCTGACCTCCTCGTACCGCCTTTGCGAGCTCTTCACTGACATCCTTTATATGGCAATGTGAAACCTTATCCCGAAACCGCTTAAGGAACTTTACCGGGTCTTGTCCTGCGATGAAGGTATTGCCGGTATCAAAGTTCATTCTCAGGTAGGGTGAATCAAAAAGATTCAGAATTTTCTCCATAGTATCCGGATTGGTCGTATAAGGACCATGCGGCTCAACATTGATGATAATATCATATCTCTCGGCCCATTCCAGCACTACACGATAGTATTGCTTTATGAGAGTCATTACTTCATCATCGGTATATCCCTGCGGTTTGCGACCTCCATCAGTAGTATCCACGCATGGGCATCCGATAGCTTTTGCGAATTGAATAGCTCTAATAGTGTAGCCGACGCCGCGGTGCTGACCCTCTGGAGATGACATCGGATAGGCTGCGTCAAGTTGTGATGTTTTCAATCCCATCGAGTCTAAGTATTGCTTGAGTATCTTCGGGTCGGAATGTAGTGGTATGTGGGGATTATACCCCAATGCCTGAATAAAGTAGTCCCCATCGATCGTCCCGAATTCTACATACTCCATATTATGGTCTTTTGCGACCTGACAAGGGACATCATACGAGACGTCGAAGTGCCGCCAATTATCAACATGCATGCCTAACTTTATCATGATTTTGCTCCTAATTAGTTCCTGTTGCGGAAAGCGGTAAAAATGATAAAAAATTAACCGTCCGATTTAGGACAAGGTCAGTTCATCATTATTTTTGTTGAGCTGTCTGCAAAAGCTCTTTGAAAAGTTAAGAAATCAGTTTTCTGGACAGACCCTTTCCATGGACAACCTGAAAACACTCTGTTTCAGCGATCCTCGCGTCACAATTTTGTCAGCAAAACAAGGTTATGACAGAAGACCGCACAGCCTACACTGGCCGCGTAATTCTTAAAACCTTTGAAAAGACACCGGCCAAGCTTAAAGACGCGTTTTAACACCGAGATACTGCCTTCGCAGCCGGCACGAAAACGCTGGCCATCTTTGAATTCTTCGGTAG
>JAVVFI010000100.1:0-13994 GCA_032250555.1 Sedimentisphaerales bacterium | reverse complement strand
GATAGCGCCTGCAATGAAACGCCAGTGTTTCTTGACCTGCCTGGTAACGGTCAGCCGGTTTTGGTGTTCGCTGTTCGCCCAAAGGGCCAGATGGCCTGGTTCAGTGTGCCGAATGACCTTGAAGGCTTGTGGGATATGCACATTATCGCTGCCGGTCCGAATGCGCCTGGTACTGAGAAATACAGCCACGGTCTGGGTGTAGGTGATGTCAATGGTGACGGTCGAAACGATGTTCTCATAAAAGAAGGGTGGTGGGAAGCGCCTCGTGACAGAACCGAAAGCAACTGGAAATTTCACCCTACTAATCTCGGGGCGGATTGTGCGGATATACTCGTTTATGATATGGATGATGACGGCGACAACGATGTGATTACAAGCTCGGCGCATAATTACGGTATCTGGTGGTTCGAGCAGAGCCGCGGGGCTGATGGGCCGCAATTCGAGCAGCACCTTATCTCCAAAGAGTTTTCTCAGCCTCATGCGATACGTCTTATTGATATGAATGGTGACGGGATTAAGGACCTGGTAACCGGCAAGCGACACTTAGCGCATATGGGGAGAGATCCCGGGGGGAAAGACCCGGCTATGCTTTATTGGTTCGAATTAAGCAGGCCACAAAAGGGCGAGGTCGAGTTTAAGATGCATGTAATCGATGACGGCTCCGGTGTTGGAACGCAGTTCGAGGTTGTAGATATCAATGGTGATAAAAGGCCGGATATCATTACCTCGAATAAAAGCGGTGTTCATGTTTTTTTGCAAAGGCGTCAAAGGACGCCCCGGCGGTAAAGATAACGGGCTGTGTAAAGTTGCATACAGTTATTAATTTGACTGTAGAGGGTTATCGGATATAATGAATACAGTTCACTAGGGGTGGCTTTGTTGAAAAGCAGGCCTGAGAAAAAACCCTTTGAACCTGAACAGGATTATCATAAATTTGATGAGATGCCTGCGTAGGAAAGTGATTGACTGACATTGAAATATAAAGTGAATCGCTTCGAGAGTGGGAGCGATTTTTTGTTTTTAACGGGGAATCTGAATAATGGCTACACAATTACAAATCGCGCAAACAGGGGCGATCAGCGACGAAGTTAAATACGTTGCCAAGTCAGAAAATGTTGATGTTGAGCTTATCCGCGAAGAGCTTGCCGCCGGCCGGTTGGTAATACCGGCAAACAAGCTGCATCTGAAAGCTAATCTTAAGGCCTGCGGCATAGGCCGGATACTTTCTACAAAAGTAAATGCAAATATCGGTACGAGCAGTATTCGCAGCTCGGTCGAAGGTGAAATCGAAAAGATGAAAGCGGCACTGGACGCCGGTGCCGATACGATTATGGATTTGAGTACCGGCGGCGACCTTGACCAAATACGCGAGAAACTATTGGCAGAGTGCGCGGTACCATTCGGAACAGTGCCAATCTATGAGATGATAAAGGACAGAAATGTCGAGGACATAAACGGCAAAATAATTCTTGATGCAATTGAAAAACAGGCCAGACAGGGTGTAGATTTTTTTACGGTCCATGCCGGGGTATTAAAAGAGCACCTGCATTTAGTTGAGAATAGAGTGGCTGGTATTGTGAGCAGGGGCGGTGCGCTGTTGGCCAAATGGATGCTTTATCACAACAGACAAAATCCCTTTTATGATATGTTCGATGATTTGTGTGATATATTAGCCGAATACGATGTTTGTTTTTCTTTGGGTGATGGTTTGCGGCCGGGTGCAATTGCCGACGCTACCGACGATGCACAAATAGCTGAACTAAAAACTCTCGGTGAACTTACATCCAGAGCACAGGAAAAGGGCTGTCAGGTTATGGTCGAAGGCCCCGGCCATGTTCCGTTTGACCAGATACAATACAATATGGAAATCCAGCATGAGATTTGTCACGGTGCTCCGTTTTATGTGCTTGGTCCGCTGGTAACCGACATTGCGCCCGGCTACGACCATATTACATCTGCAATCGGCGGGACCGCCGCCGCCTTTTACGGCGCATCGTTTTTGTGTTATGTTACACCCAGAGAACATCTGGGTCTGCCCGATGCTAATGATGTTCGAGCGGGTGTGATAGCGTCCAAAATCGCCGCTCATGCCGGCGATGTTGCCCGCGGCCTCAAGGGTGTCGCCGAGAGGGATAAAAGGCTGAGTATTGCGCGAACAAGTTTGGACTGGAATACTCATATAGCTGAATCACTCGACCCGCAAACGGCCGAAAGAATGCATCAGGAGGCTTGTAAAGAAATTGGTGAAGAAGAATTACCATCGGCCGATTACTGCTCAATGTGCGGCAAGGCCTGGTGCAGTGTAAGGATAAATAAAGAAATTCGTGATGGTATAAAAAATGATCAGGCAGCGAAACTGTGAAATACCCCTTTAGCTGAATCCGACTGTCCAACGTTAAGCAACCACATTTTTTTTGGATAACATTGTTTTTGCCCAGGCATTAATGAGAAACAAGTGATGAGTAAGGGTAAAGTCTTAATAGTTGAAGATGATCGCGATATTTCAGGGATGGTCGAGTATAACCTGAAGGAGGAAGGGTATGAAACTGTATGTGCCTTTAACGGCGAGGAGGGTGTGAAACTTGCTAAAAAGGAAAGCCCCGATTTGATAATTCTCGATATAATGCTGCCGATTATCGATGGCTTTGAGGTTTGCAGAATTCTTAAAAAAGAACAGATAACCGCCGACATTCCTGTGATTATCCTCAGCGCAAAATCACAGGAAACCGACAAAATAGTGGGACTCGAATTAGGCGCAGATGATTATATTACCAAGCCTTTCAGCCCCAGAGAGTTAATAGCAAGAATCAGGGCGATTTTGAGAAGGGGGCGGGCACTGAGTTTCAGCAGTTGCATAGAGAGAGGCGATATTGTTATAGACAGCACTAAACACAAGGTGATGGTAGGGCAGAAGGCTATTTCTCTAACTTTTACGGAGTTCAGACTTTTGGAGTTTCTTGCACGGAGGCCCGGCGTAGTGTTTTCAAGAGACCAAATTTTGGACGGTGTTATTGGTGACGATGCCATGGTCTGTGACAGGACGGTTGATGCACACATAAAATCATTAAGGCGAAAATTAGGCACAGCCAAGGATTATATCGAGACCAGTCGTGGCGCCGGATACAGGTTCAGGGAAGTATAGATGATGAATAAAATCATCTGGAAATTCTTTAGTGCATTCGTATTTTTGACTCTTATTGTAGTCTTCGTTTTATATTTTTTCGTAAGTTTAAAATTGCAAGATAACTTCGAACTAAAGATATCCGAGGAACTGCAGAGTAACGCCATATTGGTTGGTGACATTTTAGCCGGCGATCTGCTTGAAAATAAAAGTGAAGACATACAGAAGGAAATTGAAACTCTGGCCGAAAAGCTGGATTTAAGAATTACAGTCGTCGATATACAGGGTGAGGTTTTGGGGGATTCTGATGAAAATCCTTCTTTGATGGAGAACCATAAAGACAGGCTCGAAATTATCGAGGCGGTTGAAAAAGGTTTTGGTCAAAGTACTCGTTTCAGTGACACATTGAATTATGACATGAAGTATGTAGCTGTGCGTGTGGACGATTCCGGAAATACATTGGGAGTGGTACGTTTTGCCCTGCCGCTTTCTGATGTCCAGCTTCAAATACAACTGATTTATAGAGTATTATTAGTTGGTGCGATTGTTGCCGTGGTTATCGCTTTTACCGTCGCATATTATTTATCGCGTAGTATAACTTTTCCCATCAGCAGGATGCAGGAGGTGGCACAGCTAATTGCCAAAGGGGATTTCAGCAGAAAAGTAACCATTAAAAGCAAAGACGAGCTTGGCGAATTAGCTAAATCGTTAAATATAATGGCGGCTGAATTGCAGCAAAAAATGGAGAATCTTAAGCGGATGGACATAGTAAGGACTGACTTTGTTGCTAACGTCTCTCACGAGCTTAAGACGCCACTGACTTTGATTAAAGGTTATGTAGAAACGCTGGAAAATAAGGCGATAAACGACAAGGAAAAAGCCAGCAAGTTCATTTCGATTATCAAGGAGCATACCAACAGGCTTGAGAATATCATAGAAGATTTACTGAGCCTCAGTGAACTTGAATTGTCGAAGGACTGTTTAAGCAAAACAGAATTCGATTTGAAGAAACTCATTGATGAGGTAACACTGAGTTTCGGATATGCGCTCGATACAAAACGGCACGTATTGAGTATAGAACAGCGTGGCGATGATTTCAGGATTAAAGCCGACAGAGATAAGATAGAGCAGGTTATTGTGAATTTGATAGACAATGCCGTCAAGTACACCAACGAAGCCGGCCAAATTAAGATTTTACTTCATGAACAGCAGAATAATATTTCCGTAACTATCCGGGACAACGGAATCGGGATCCCCAAAGAAGACGTTGGCAGGGTTTTCGAGCGGTTCTACCGTGTTGATAAGGCCCGTTCACGCGAGCTTGGCGGGACCGGATTGGGGCTGGGAATAGCAAAACATATCATCCTGGCTCATAATGGCCAAATCAGCATTGAAAGCAAAATCAACGAGGGTACAAAGGTCCTTATACGACTTCCTAAAGTTTAGAAATCTTGATTTTTTTTTCGTCTTCATCAATTTTTCACATATCCTTCATATTCCCTTCACAATGAAAGCGTATATTTACCTGAGAATATGAAAGAAAAGGGATACATTATGAAGAATATAGTTAAGACGTTCTTGAAGATATTGTCTGTGGGCTTATTGCTTTACCTGTTCCTGGTGAGTATCGGTCTGATGGGGGCCGCATTCAAAGGATTCGGCAAGGGTTTTGCAGAAAATTTAATCAGGACGACTTCAAATCCTTTCATCGGCTTGTTCATTGGAATACTTGCTACGAGTTTAGTACAAAGCTCGTCAACCACAACATCGATTGTTGTAGGCATAGTAGGTGCAGGTGGTCTTACCGTAGCAAATGCTATCCCGATAATTATGGGGGCCAACATAGGAACTACGGTTACGAATACTCTTGTTTCTTTAGGGCACGTTAACCGGCGGGATGAGTTCAGGCGTGCAATCAGCGCCGCGACCGTACATGACTTTTTTAACTTAATATGTGTGGCTATTATGTTCCCGCTGGAGCTGGCGACCGGCTTTCTTGAGAAACTCGCTACTTTGATGAGTGTCTGGTTCACAGGTGCTGGAGGATTTAAGGTAGTCAGTCCGGTTAAGCTGATTACCAAGCCTGCGGTGCACTTCATTGAGAAAATTTTAGTTCTATTGAGCGGTTCAGCACTTGTGAGCTATATATGTATGCTGATTTTGTCGATGGTTATATTGTTTTTTGCTCTCTATTTTATTGTCAAGGTCATGAAGTCGCTGGTAATAAACAGGGCGGAAATTGTTTTAAATAACGTAATAAGTAAAAGCAGCTTGTTAGGGCTTTTGGCGGGATTATTTTTCACAATTATTGTGCAGAGCAGTTCGATTACCACTTCCCTGCTGATACCTCTTGTTGCGGCGGGTATTCTTACGGTTGAGTCGGCATTCCCGATTACTATCGGAGCTAATATTGGAACAACTACTACGGCTATCCTGGCATCTTTTGCCACAGGAAATATTTCCGCTATTATTATTGCGTTTACTCATTTTCTTTTTAATCTTACGGGTACGTTATTTATTTACCCGATAAAGTTATTTAGAAGTATACCCATAAATCTTGCAAAGGCTTTCGGGGATTTGGCCGCCGAAAAGAGAAGGTACGCTTTCTTTTACGTGTTAGGTGTGTTCTTCATTATACCGGCGCTGCTAATCCTTATCTCTAAACTTATTTAAATTAGGAGAAATAAAATGTTCAGAAATCTATTAAGTTTCTGGAAAGGCAAAGACTTTTTGGCTCAGGTCTTTGATGAGTTCAAGAGTATGCTGGACGATACCGAGTTTATGTACAAGGCCGTTTGCGGGCGACTTTTGGACAATGTTGAAGAGCCGGGTATGAAGCAGAAAATTTACGATATAGACAAGAAGGTGAACCACCTGCAACAAGACATACGTAAAAGGATTGTGGAGCACCTTACATTGCAGCCGACAGTTGATGTTGCGGCCTGTTTAGTATTGATGAGCGTAGTGAAGGATGCTGAAAGGCTGGGTGATTATTGTAAGAATCTGTATGAGGTGACGGAACTTTTGGCAAAACCCATTGATCGTGAATTATTTACTCGTTACTTTGATGGTATCGATAAAGACATTTTGGCTTTATTTGAGCAGACCAAAGGGGCTTTCATTGAGGCTGATGAAGACAAGGCCCGCCTGACCTGGCAATATAAAACACGATTGACTAAAGACTGCAACAGAATCGTCGCAGAGTTAGCCAAATGCGATCTTTCGGTGAATGAGGCTGTTTGCTTAACATTGGTTGCACGATATTTTAAGCGACTTGTTGCCCATTTGGTGAATATTGCGACATCCGTGATTTTGCCACTGAGTGACCTTGATTACTTTGATGAAAAGAAAGACTAACAAAGGGCTGGCCTTTGGTGATATGGTTTATTACAAAATAACAGATAAGTTTAATGGTCATTGATTATATTGTGGGAGATACAAAATGAACTGTAAAATAAGCAAACATTTCAAGAGAATATTTACTTTGGGTATTGTAACCGCGATGGCTTTAGTGTTGGTGCCGGGTTGTTCAAGGTCGGATGACCAGGCGGGAAGCGAAGAAGTATATATTACCGTTAAGGGTTCTGATACGATGGTACATCTTGTTAGCAGTTGGGCGGAGGACTTTATGAAACGAGATCCTAATATAGAGGTTTCTGTGACCGGCGGCGGTTCAGGTACAGGGATTGCCGCGCTTATAAACCTTACAACTGATATTTGTGCGGCTTCACGGAAGATAAAAAATAATGAAGAAATGCTGGCAGTGCAAAAAAACATCCATCCAAAAGAAATTATTGTCGCGAGTGATGGAATTGCGGTGGTAGTTAATCCTGAAAATCCGATTAGCGAGTTAACAATAGGGCAGTTGGGAAAAATATTCACAGGCGAATATGCTCGCTGGAGTGATGTTGGAGGCTCTGATCAGCAAATTGTGGTACTTTCCAGGGAATCGAGCTCCGGAACATATGCGTTTTTTCAGGAGACGGTGCTTAAAAAACAGGATTATACAACAAGAGCAAAGCTGCTTCCGGCCACCTCGGCGATTATTCAGTCGGCTTCAAGTGATAAATTAGCAATAGGATATGTCGGATTAGGCTATGCCCTTTCTGCAAAAGACAAGGTGAAAATCATAGCAGTTAAAGTTGATGACAAATCTGCCACTGTTATGCCCTCAGGCCAGACTGTAAAGTCAGGGCAATATCCCATCTCGCGACCACTTTATCTTTACATCAATTCCGAAAAGGAGGGGAAGGTTAAGAAATTTATTGATTTTTGCCTAAGCGACGACGGACAATTAATAGTAACAGAAACCGGATATGTAGCGATAAACTAATGAAATATCTTTGGAAAGAAAAAGCCGTAAAATTAATGCTGCTGGCGGCGGCTTCAACGAGTATTCTGATTGTAACAGGAATATTTGTGTTCCTGGTCAAAGAGGGTGGGGCATTTGTTATTAAGCCGGGATTAAAAGAACTTTTAGGCAGCCGGTGGATGCCAGTCTCTTTCCAGAAAGAATCATTCGGTATTTTGCCTTTAGTTACGGGTTCAGTTTTGGTTACGGTGCTGGCAACACTGTTGACGATTCCATTTGGGATAAGCGCCTCGGTGTATATCTCGGAACTTGCAAGGCCGACAGAGAGGGAGATACTCAAGCCGTTCATAGAAATATTGGCGGGAATACCGTCTGTTGTTATTGGTTTTTTGGGTCTGATGTTGTTGGTGCCTCTTATTAAGGCCGGTTTTAGGCTATCGACAGGATTAACTGCCTTGGCCGGGGCGGTACTATTGGCGTTGATGGCTATACCGACAGTAATTTCCATCTCCGAGGATGCTATTAGAGGTGTGCCTGTATCCTATAAGCAGGCTTCTTTGGCCCTTGGTGCAAGTAAGATGCAGACCGTTTGGAAGGTAACTGTTCCTGCGGCGCTGCCCGGGATAATTGCGGCAATCATGCTCGGTATGGGCAGGGTTATCGGGGAGACTATGGCGGTGATGATGGTTACCGGAAATTCCGCAATCTTAACCGCGTCACCTTTTGAATCGGTGCGTACAATGACTGCCACGATTGCGGCTGAAATGGGTGAAGTGGCTTTTGGCAGTAACCATTACAGGGCCTTGTTTTGTGTCGGGATCGTTTTGCTGCTGGCAACATTCGGTATCAATATAATCGCTCAGAAAGTTCTGCAAAAACATAGGGTAAGATAATGCGTACGGCAATATCTCAAAGAGCAACTTATTGGTTAATGCGTGTCATTACTTATTTTATCGTATTTATTATTGCCTACATAATTTTTGTGATATTTTGGAACGGTCTGCCGGCATTGAGCTGGGAATTTCTGACCACGATGCCGAGACGCAGTGGAGCCGAGGGAGGAATCCTGCCTGCGATTGTGGGAACTTTTTCTTTGGTGTTGGGCACTATAATTATTGCACTTCCACTGGGTATGGCAACTGCAATTTATCTTTCAGAATATGCAAAGCAAGGACGGTTCACACATACTATACGGCTTGCCATCGTAACCCTTGCGGGCGTTCCTTCAATAGTCTTCGGGCTCTTCGGGCTCGGATTATTTGTAATCTTTATGAAATTTGGAGCATCAATAATTTCCGGCTGCCTTACCCTTGCATGCATGATATTGCCGACTATTATTGTGTCCAGTGAAGAAGCTCTGCGAGTTGTTCCAAGGTCTTTGAGAGAAGGCAGCCTTGCCCTGGGAGCCACGAAGTGGCAAACCATTTATAAGAATGTCCTTCCTTATTCAGTTTCGGGTATGCTAACCGGTTCGATACTGGGAATTGGAAGAGTTGCCGGAGAAACCGCACCAATATTGCTGACTGTTGCCGCTTTTTATCTGCCCAAATTGCCAAGGTCGATTTTCGACCAGGTAATGGCGTTGCCGTACCACCTTTACATTCTGGCGACCCAGCATCCTGAACCGGATAAGGTCAGAACTATGCAGTATGCTACTGCACTTGTTCTTCTATTGTTAGTTGTTGGTGTAAATATTATTGCGATATTGCTGAGAATTCGTATGAGGAAAAAACACCGATGGTAGATAAAAAGAACAGCAACGACACTGAAGTGAAAATACTTGTTAAAGATCTGAACTTTTATTATGGAAAAGTTCAGGCACTATTTGACATTACGATGAAAATATATGCCAGGAAGGTTACAGCCCTGATTGGTCCGTCGGGCTGCGGCAAATCGACTTTTCTTCGGGCAATGAATCGGATGAATGATATTATTGACCAGGCACGTACCATCGGCAATGTTTTGATAGATGATATAGATGTCTATCAGAACGACCTTGATATCGTAAGTTTACGGAAGAAAGTCGGAATGGTTTTTCAAAAGTCCAATCCGTTTCCAAAGTCTATCTTTGATAACGTGGCCTATGGTCCACGAATTCATGGTGTCAAAAGCCGCAAAATACTTTCGGAAATTGTGGAAAAAAGCCTCGTCCGCGCGGCACTTTGGGATGAAGTCAAAGATCGTCTGGGTAAAAACGCAATGGATTTATCCGGCGGCCAGCAGCAAAGGCTCTGCATTGCCAGGGCTTTGGCGGTACAGCCGGATATACTACTGATGGATGAGCCCGCATCGGCTCTCGACCCGCAATCCACCGCGAAAATAGAAGATTTGATTGATGAACTTCGCCGCGACTATACCATCATAATCGTAACGCACAATATGCAGCAGGCTGCACGCGTTTCCGATTTTACAGCTTTTCTGTATGAAGGATATCTCATAGAGATTGGCCACACTAATCAAATATTTACCAAGCCTTTGGAGAAGAAAACGGAAGATTATATTACAGGGCGATTTGGATAAGGACACGATAGTATGACAGTACATATTAAAAGAGAAATCGAGAAGCTGAAAAAGATGCTTATGGCCCTTTGTGACGTTGTGGAGGAAAACCTCCGGAAGGCAGTAAAATCGATCAAAGACAGGGACATAAAACTTGCTAATGAAGTGATTGATACCGACATTGAAATCGACCACATGGAGGTTGATATGGAGGAGGAATGTCTGAAAATTCTGGCTCTTTATCAGCCTGTTGCTATTGACTTACGTTTTATTATCACTGCTCTGAAAATAAATAACGATCTGGAGCGGATCGGCGACTTGGCCGTGAATCTTGCCGAGGTGTGCACATTTCTTGCCTCCAGGCAGAAGGTGGATGTTCCTTTTGATTTCGAGGAGATGACAGAAAAAACACAATCTATGCTTCGAAGAAGCATCGACGCTCTAATTAATATGGACTCTAAGCTGGCATTCGAGGTTTGTGCCGCTGACGATGAGGTTGATGCCATTAATCATCAGATGTTTCAAATAGTACAGGATATGATTCATACACACCCGGAGTGGGGAGAGTCTGTAATTCACTTGCTCTCGGCATCGCGACAACTTGAGCGTGTGGCCGACCATGCCACGAACATAGCCGAAGATGTTATTTATATGATCGAGGGTAAAATTGTCCGGCATAAAGCCGAAGATTACAAGCTTTGACTTTAGTTTAATAAAATGAAATTAGGTGGGTAAAACGGATTACCTGGATTTGATACGCATTCCAAAGGTTTCTTGCGAATATATCTTGCATGTAATAAGCAGCATAGTTTTTCAAGTATAGTTTAATTCAAATATTCAATAGTTAGTTATAAGTAATTTTAAGAAGGAGAAAATGGTTATGAAAAAACGAACAAAAATTGCAACTTGTATCTTTATTTTCGTGATGTGCGGCTATACTTATAACACGTCATGTTTCGCATTCAATGATGAAGGTTTTCAGTTATGGAGCGGTGCCAGTGCTTCTTTTGATATAAACAAAGAATGGAAGGGGAAATTTGAAGAAGAATTCCGACTAGGTGACGACGGCGGAAATTTATATTATCAACATTCGGATATAGGAGTTACATACACGGGTTTGGCGGATTGGTTAGATCTGGGCTTCAATTACAGATATGTTTTTGAGAAAGACAGTAGCGAAAAATGGCGGGAGGAAAACCGGCCCCATTTTAATGTTACAGCTAAAGGTCTGCTTTTGGGCCTTGAAGTTAGTGACAGGTCGAGATTTGAATATAGGGAAAGAGAAATTAAAGAGGATGTCTGGCGGTACAGAAATAAAATTACCTTGAAACTACCGTTCGTGCTTACCGACCTTAAATTACAGCCTTATATTGCGGATGAGTTTTTTATTACTCTTAATGATGATAACATTGATAGAAACAGGCTTTATTTTGGACTTCCCTTCAAGTTATCAGAAAATTTCAAAACCGACCTCTTTTATCTCTGGCAATCGAGCAGAAGCAGCAGGGAGTGGAAAGATATAAGTGTGATTGGGGTATATCTGAAATTCAACTTTTAACACTTAAGGATGTGGATTGTTATTTCATAAATGTTTCTGGTAATGATGAATCTATGTTTTCATTGAATCCAGTTCAATAAGAGCTATGGGGAAAAAGATGAATATGGGCAGCCAGGCATAAAATCCGATTTGATAAAAGTTGCTGATATTAGCCTCCGGAGCCAGCATTTTACAGATAAAGGTTACGATAAAGCACCCACCTACCATAGCAAAACTAATTGTAACCGCCGACTTCATACCCTTTGGGTCACGACAAACCAAAATCGGCAGACACACCATAAGCATTACAAGGTTGATAATCGGTTCGGTGACACGAAAGTGCTTCTGACTGTAAAGCTCACGCGAATCCTTAATTTTTCCCTGATCCGCCTGTTTTACAAGGGCGGACAACTGCTTCCAGCTCAGCAATGTTTTGTGTTCGGCTTTGAGCATGATAGGGATATAACCGGGATTAAGGTCGCTGGCGTAAAAAGCCGTCGGCTGGGCACCTTTTGCAGAACCTATTTCGAGAAATAGCCCGTTAATTAAATCCCAGCCTTTGTCTTTCGTATTGTAAACGGCTTTTTCGGCATCTATTCGACCGGTTACTTCCCAGATGTTCGAATCTTCCGCCTTACGTCTTGTGATGATGGTCGGGTTGTATAGTGTTGATGCAGCTACGTCAAATCTTCCCGAGCAGATTAGTGAGCCGTTGCCGTCGCTGATAAATTTTATATTATAGGATTCCTGGCCTGGAATATCATCATGGCTGCGTACGAGTTTATCGGCAAGTTTTGGTATCACAAATTCCTGGTCAATTACCAGCACACCGGTCAGCAGTAATGCGAGAAGAACTATCGGCCCAATAATCCGCTTCAAACTAACACCTGATGCCATTACAGCTACCAGCTCATTGGAATGCACCATCCTGCTGAATGAAAAGGAGGCCGCGACAACTGTTATCATTCCGGCGAATTCACGAAAGTATAATGTGCAGTTCAGGGCGTAGAATGACAGCATGTATTTCAGAACACCCGTAGTGCTAAGAATGTCGGTATTCTCGGAGAATTCATCGAGATGTACGAACAAATCGATAATAATTCGCAGACCTATCAGAACACAAAAGGCAATTACATAGCCGATCAGAAAATTCTTCGCAACATATCTGTCCAGTATCTTCATATTTTATATTCTATGAATATTGAGCAATCTTTAGTTTTTCGATAGCCGGCCGTATATTACAACAGCCAATAAAGATAAAGATGCCAATCCACTCCACATCAAAGTTACGCCTGAAACATTATGCGAGCCGAGGTTTTCGGTCATTTGTTTTCCGCTCATTATGCAGACTATCAGTACAGCGGCGGGTACGCAACTTGCGCCAAAAGCACTAAGCAAATGTCCGCCTTTCTTTATTATCCCCAAACCAATACCAATCATTATCATTGGTATACAACCTATTCCGAAGACCAGTCTTGAATGTTTTTCTGCCTTTATCTGCACGAAGGTTTTTTGGATTGTTCTTCGAAGCTGGTTTTGCAATAGTGACAGCTCCAGACTTGGCTTCATTCCTGATAATGGCGTAGCGAGCATTTCCGGCTGCAATGAGCCGTTTTCAGTTCTGAATTTATTTGCTATTGTCTCTACAGCCTGGGGTGGAATCAAACCACGAATAATATGTCTCAATTTTGTTCCCTCTAAGCCTTCAATCTTTGTTTTATAGATGACCATTGTCAAAGTCGGTGCCCGCTTATCGCCTTCGATATGCAGTGTAGCCTTTTCGCATCTTAAGGTGCGTAAAACCTGCTTACTGTCCGTATCGTATTCTATCACCACAACGTTTTCGCTTAACTCGACTTCTTCTTCGCCTTTAGCATAGCATTGACCGGCGGTAAATCTGACGGAGTTTGGTTCATTGAGCAGATGGTAGAAATTATTAGTGCCGCCGGTTATCCTGGTCTTAATGTCTCTTGCTAACAGTTCTGTGGTCAGTTGTGCATAAGTATCACACGCCAGAATATTGATCGGGAAAAACAGCATCAGGTCTGCCTGTATTCTTTTCATTTCGTCGATTTTTTTAAACTGTATGTCATCACCTAACAGCGGACCGAACTCTTTTGTCAATGTCAGCGATTCGGCCCCTCCCTCCTCCACGCCGCCCATCTGGTAAGCCTTGTATGCAGTTATTTCCACTTCATTGATTTTGTCACGCGATTTGAAATTAACTTTTGCACCTTGAGATGAGATAATTTTTCCAATTCCAGTACCTTTTAATTCGACGGCAATCACACCTGAAAGAACATCGTGCGGCAGATCGGCCTCGTCGGCGTAAATCAGGTACCGGCTGTCCGGCAGTTCGTAATATCTGTTGCGCTGGATATTTCGGAAAAGTATTTGTTTGGCATTGTTCTTGAGTGAATTTTCAGCCAAGTGCACGAAGGCCGGCATTACATGAAAGCTTAAAAGCAAATTTGCAACCGCTACCATGACAGCTAACGCCAGACCCGGATAGACCATTGTCAGCA